>JAGRAG010000410.1 GCA_020435025.1 Bdellovibrionales bacterium
GTAATAAAGCCGCCCCCAGTTCTTCATGACCCCCGCCACCTGTCGGGCTTCTTTACCCTTTCCCCAAAACAGATCCAATCGACCAGGACCTCGAATAGCACCTCCCGTATCTTGATCCAATACGAAGCGAGAGGAATTCTGCCAACTATCAGGTACAGTATCTTCACTGTTAGAAAACTGAGGCTTCTCAAATTCCAGATAAGCCAAGGCCCCCTTAGGAAAGTATTTCGTATCCGTGGCAATCGTACGTCCATCCACCACTTCGGTTCCCAAATAGGCAATAGCTTCACTTTTCAATTTTCGAAAAAAAACATAACTGGGATTTTGGTTCAAAAGACTCTGCATCTCTTCTGGATTCATCTTTCGCAACTCTCTTTCGATAGATTGCAGGCTCATTTGATCTTTTGGAATTCGATCCAAAAGAAACTTTCCAATAGGTACGTACGGATGACCATTCTGTGAAGCATACCCTATACTAATTTGTTTTTTTCCAGGTAGTTCTACAATTCCAGAACCTTGAATCTGTAAGAAAAAAGCCTCGATGGGATCTACCCACACGAGTTCTAATTTTCGGCCTTGCAAGTTATTGTCCTGATCAATCTCTTTACGATCGAAATAGGGAACCACCCGATATGGAGCGGACATAGAAGAGCTTTTGATCAATCGCCCTCGCAAAATGGGCGATGGGGACTTTTGTTCAAGAACCTCGCCATTGAGACTTTCGAGAGCCTTATTCACACGCGCAAATTCACCGATCTCCACTTTAACCATATCCGAAGGAACACCGTAAAGTGGCTGAGTAAAGCGCTGAGTCTTTCTGAGCGAGCCCTCGATGATTGGCACATAGTAAGATGTCATAAAAACATCTCCCCATTTTTTCTGCCCATAAATTTCATAGGGCTCGAAATTGTTCTCAAGAAACTCCTTCCATGACTCAAAGGAACTCACTCCTCCTTTTTGCAAAATGCTTTTAGACGCATTATCAAATTGAGCCAGAAGCTCCTCTAAAGAGCGAATATAGGTCTTTAACAATAAAGTGCGCGGGCCAAACTGTAGAGTGGCCTCTGGAGACTCCTTCAATTTTAAAATCTTTATATTGGCACGAATCGCATCGGCCAGCCCCTCTCCGGCAAGGTCATCAAAGTATTGAAGCCGTCCTTCGAATGGCCGCATTGCTTGACTCGTTGACTTGATAGGTCCTCGTGCACAGCTTATAACAAACAAAAGATAAGATATGAAAATCAGCAACCGCATAACGTATAAAAGTATAGTAGCAGAACTAGACATTGGCCAGACCTGATCAGCCGCATTTCAAAAGAACATCAATAAATTTAATACGCCTAAGACAAAAGACCAGTCACTTCACCAAAAGTCGATTGAAACTCGGGAGGTTTCCGCCGAATAGACTCCTGTGAATTTTTGACTTTTCTAGATAGGTGAAACATGATCAAAACTCAGCTGAAACCATTACTAAAAAGACACTTTCTTTTTTCTATTCTCTTTCACCTGATTTCAGCTTTCTCTTTCATGGTAATATTGAATGATGTCCGCTTAAAGATCTTATTGATGGGACTCAGTGGTTTTTCTCTTATCCTAACGCTTCTATCAAGACATCGCACCCTCTCTCAAATCAAAGTACTGTTCCATCAATCGCAAAAGATCTCCTCGATGTCGAGTAAGTTTGAGATGTCTGTACACACATTAAAAAACAAAACCTCTTTACTCAAAGAGTCTGCAGAAAACCAAAGCGCCGCCTTAACAGAGACATCCTCAGCTCTGACGGAGATTTCCGGCATGGTAGATCAAAACGTTCGATATGCAGAAAGAGCCCTAGAAGAATCCACACAGAGCCAAAGCCACGTGAACCATGGTAAAGATCTCGTGGAAAAGATGTTAACTACAATGCTTGAAATCAGCGAGAGCAGCCAAAAAATGGCCCAACAGACGGAAACAAACAATCGTGAACTTGAAAAAATTGTTTCGGTCATAAACGAAATTACAGAGAAAACTCATATTATCCATGACATTGTCTTTCAAACAAAGCTTCTCTCATTCAACGCCTCTGTAGAAGCCGCTCGGGCCGGAGAACATGGAAAAGGTTTTTCCGTGGTCGCTGAAGAAATTGGAAACTTAGCGGAAATGAGTGGCAAAGCCGCAAAAGAAATATCAAACCTTTTAAACATGAGCTCCAGTACGGTTCATGAAATCGTTAAAGCCAATCAAGTAAAAATCTCGGGTCTAATGCACTCCAACAGTGAAAAAGTTAAGTCCGGCGGAGAGTGCGCAA
>JAGRAG010000411.1:0-2122 GCA_020435025.1 Bdellovibrionales bacterium
AGAGGGGGCCGGTATAGATAAAATTTATTTTTTCAACCTAGTGGACCAGGAGGCACTAAAGGGGTCCGAGCGGCAGCATCCTCTAAGTGAATACATTCATGAAAAGAACGTGTGGTTTCAAAATGAAGAGGGACCCTTTGAATTCACTCATACATTAAACAAGCCTCTGAAGATTTTGGCTATCTGGATTTCTATAGATGGTGATGATACCAAATCAAGTTTTGAGACCAGCTTATCAGAAATCAAATTAGAAACACCGTAGCCAGGTCTAGAGAACCATTTTCTTTTTTCTGGTAATCCACTGATCCACTTGCTCCTCTAAAATGGAAAGGGGAAGGGGGCCATTTGTTAGCAAGAGATCGTGAAATTCTCGGAGATTAAATTGAGAACCTAACGTCTTTTGGGCTGACTGGCGAAGCTCAAGGATTTTCAACATACCAATCTTATAAGTGGTCGCTTGTGCGGGAATGACAAAGTAGCGTTTGACTTCATTTTCAATCTCTCTTTTTGTATCCGGTGTGTTTTGTGTCATATAATCAATGGCTTGTTGAACTGACCATTTTTTATAGTGAATTCCAGAATCAACAACGAGGCGACAGGCCCTTAGGAGCTCTAAAGAAAGTCGGCCAAAATCAGAGTAAGGGTCTTTATAAAAACCATACTCTTTAGGAATGTACTCGGCATAGAGGCCCCATCCTTCGATAAAGGCATTGTTACCACCTGTTCGTCGGAACATAGGAAGGCTTTCCATCTCTTTTGCGATGGCGATCTGCATATGATGTCCGGGAATGGCCTCATGATAGGTTAGGGCCTCTGCTTTATAAAGTGGAACATCTTTCATGCTATAGAGATTAACATAAAATGTACCAGGTCTTTTTGCATCCATGGAAGGGGGCTCATAAAATGCAATCCCCGTTGTTTTGGCTCGGTACGACTCCACGGGTTTAACAATCAGGTTTGTTTTTGGAAGGGTTAGAAACATTGAGGGAAGTTTCTGTTTCATTTGCGAAACGAGCTGTTGGGTTTTGTTTAAATACTCCTTTCGGCCTTTTTCTGTATCGGAAAGGTAGAATTGTTTGTCGGTTTTAAGGTGTTGAAAAAACGATTTCAAGTCTCCTTTGTATCCAACTTTTTCTCGAATTTTGTTCATCTCTTCTTGAATTCGTTTCACTTCTTCTAAGCCGATCTTGTGAATCTGTTCAGCGTTTAGATCTGTAGTGGTCGCCTGGCGAAGGCGAAAATTATAATAAGCCTCTCCTTCGGGAAGAGCCCACACGCCGTGATTTTTGTTCGTAAGCTTTTGTAGATGAGCCAAGTAGTGATCTAAATCTTTGTACGCGGAGAGAACGGATGTGCGTAAGCTATCTTTAGCTTTTCTTATAAGTTCAGACTTCTCTTTTTTAGAAATCTTAAGGGCACTCACCTTACGCATAAAATCTTCCAAGAGGGGGCTCTCTTTATTTGTCTTGTCAAACGGTGCGCCAGTGACCATGTTTTTTATCTGTTGCCGAGCTGGTTCAAAGACAAAATGTGGCGGGAGTATTTTCCTTTTCTCGCTCTCTTTATAAGATTGCAAGAATTCAGAAAACGCTCTTGGAAACTCATTCAGACGAGATATATAGGCTTCTGCCTCTTGTTGGTTTTCAATAGAGTGTGAGTTAATCAGAAATGAAGGGAGTTCACTTTGAAAACCAAACATTTGGTTAATGGGATATCCATAATATCTCCACTTCCAGCGCTCAAGAGAGTTTTTAAGTCGATTTTCATACATGCGATAGTTTAATTGAGCTGCTTCCGTAAGCCAATCGTAGCGAAAGGCTTTGAGTTCTTTGAGATGTCTTTGAGTGATCTCGTGGTCTTCTTTTTCATAAGCCAACGTATAGTTATCTAATTTTCCATAATTGGTTTTGAGTCCCAAGTAGGTTTGATAGGTTGGATAGCGGCTGACCCAAAGTTCGTAGGTTTTTTGAAAATAGTGATTCAGTTTTTCCGTTTCCGTTTTTACTTGCTCGGGAGTAGGACCTGAGGTCGCACAACTGACAAGTGTTGCATGAAGGAGTAAGGCGAAGAGCCGCTGGCTTCCTTTTGAAAATGAAACACGTCGAAATGATTTACCTAGAAT
>JAGRAG010000411.1:2151-5804 GCA_020435025.1 Bdellovibrionales bacterium
GAACGAATCAACACTCATGGTTCGGGCCGATCCGTAGAATTCACTTTCTTTAGGTCGCCTTTTTTAGCCTAGAGTTCAAGGACTTTAAATTGCGAATATGGCGCTCTTTGACTGAGGACCTAGCTATCTTGCAAAAGAAATCGACTGCAATAAAAGCGCGCACCTTAGAAGGACTTTTGGTCAGGACACTGTGGTTTATCTCCCAGAAGATGTGATTTTTTTACAACAAGAATGCGCTTCGCGTCGTAGTAATCACTCCTCAGGTCCCTTGAAAAGTTAATAATTTCAAGGGATTGATGACCCGTCTTGGTTATCATTGATTGGCACAACTCTTGTAGTATTTTGCGTAAAAATTGAGGACTTTATGTTTTTACAAAGAACAATTCGATCACGTGTAGATGTTGCGGGAGTGGGATTACATACTGGGGAACCGACGAAGTTGACTTTCTGTCCTGCGCCAGAAAATACAGGAATCTATTTTGTGAGAACCGACCTGCCGGGACGCCCAGCTTTAGCTGCTGACGCCCACCGAGTGCAAGCGACAAATTTGGCGACGACTTTAGGGGGAAGTGAGTTTTCTGTATCGACCGTGGAACACTGCCTCGCTGCTTTAGCTGCATTTCGCATTGATAACTTATTCATTGAACTTGATGGTCCGGAGATCCCCATTTGTGATGGAAGTGCTCAACACTTTTTGGATGCTTTGTTGAAGGCAGGAATGGTCGAACAAGAACAACCCAGAAAGTATGCCTATATCAGCCAAGCGATCTATTACGGAGATGACGAGAAGTATGCGTATGTGGTGCCTTACAATGGGCTTCGAGTGACCTGTACGATTGATTTTCCTCATCCGGCTATCGGCTTGCAGAAAATGGACTTAGATATCAATGAGCATGTTTTTACGCGTGAAATTGCTGGGGCACGAACTTTCGGATTTATGAAAGATGTCGAAAAGTTACAAGCTATGGGTCTGGCTCGTGGAGCGAGTTATGACAATGCAATTGGTCTGGATGATAGAGAAATTCTCAATCCGGGAGGTCTTCGTTGGGCGGATGAGTTCGTGCGCCATAAAATCTTAGATGCCTTAGGAGATCTGGTCACTCTGGGAATGCCTTTGATGGGCCATGTGGTGCTTTATAAGGCGGGACATGATGTGATGAATCGTCTGGTTTTAAAGATAATTGAATCCACCGACAGTTACAGACATATTGAACTGGGTGCCGATTTGCCAGAATCTAGTTTGGAAGGCCGCTATCTTTGGAGTTATTAAATTCACCCTGAACGTCTCCTATATTGATTCACATAATCAGTGTAAATTCCATTGACCCACCACGTAAGCTCTTTTATATCAGGGGATCAATGAAAATCGTCCTGGGGAGGTTTCTTTCCATCCATTTTTTATGGAAGCAGGGCGGTTTTTTGTTTATCGCAAGGAGATAAAGATGATTATTGGTGTACCAAAAGAAATTAAAATCAGTGAGAGTCGAGTAGGATTGACAGAAGCTGGAGTTCAACAGCTTATTATGAATGGACACCAAGTCTATGTTCAAAAAGATGCCGGAGTGGGAAGTCGCATTTCTAATGAAGATTATGAAAATGTGGGTGCAAAGATTTTAGATACAGCAAAGGAAATCTATGATGTTGCTGAAATGATCGTGAAGGTTAAAGAACCCCTACCAGATGAATATGATCTCATGCGAGAAAATCAAATTTTGTACACGTACTTGCATTTAGCGGCAGAGCCAAAGTTGACGAAGGTTCTTTGTGAAAGAAAAGTGAAAGCCATTGCCTATGAAACCATTCAAGAGGCCAATGGAAGTTTGCCACTTTTAGTTCCCATGAGTGAAGTTGCCGGAAGAATGGCGACGCAGATCGGGGCCTTTTATTTACAAAAAGATCACGGAGGTCAGGGAATTCTATTAGGCGGTGTGACGGGAGTTCAAAATGCACGTGTCACTATCATCGGTGGTGGTGTCGTGGGAACTAATGCCGCTAAAATGGCAGTGGGCCTTGGCGCTGATGTGACGGTTTTAGATGTGAACCATGAGCGACTGGAGTATCTGGATGATGTTTTTCAAGGTCGCTTAAGAACTCTTTACTCAAACCCTAAAAATATTGAAACCAGCGTGATCCAGTCCGATCTTTTAGTGGGTGGGGTGCTCATTGCTGGACGTAAAGCTCCAAAACTGGTTACAAAAGAAATGATTAGTCAGATGACGGAAGGCTCTGTCGTTGTGGACGTGGCCGTCGATCAGGGGGGCTGTATCGAAACTTGTAAACCGACAAGCCACACGAATCCAACCTATGAGGTGGACGGTGTGATTCACTATTGTGTTCCCAATATGCCAGGTGTGGTTTCCAGAACTTCTACGTATGCCCTTACAAATGCCACTTTTAAATACTGTAATATGTTGGCTCAGCTTGGGGTCGAAGACGCTGTTAGTAAAGATCCCGCTCTTTATAAAGGTCTAAATGTATACAATGGCTACGTTTCTTACGAACCTGTGGCTCGTGACCTTGAAATGGAATATCGTCCTTTTTCACTATAAAGATACCTAAGTCTAAACTGAAAAGAGAGGAGAAATCCTCTCTTTTTTTTTGCTTTAAATCTGCTAAAATCTAATTATGTCTAGCGAAAACTATGTGAAAGTCTCTAGTGAAGTAGAAAGGGCCGAACTCATTAAGCAGGTCCTAAGACGAAAGCTCACTTTGTCGATTCAAACAGGGGACAAGACTAAATTTGAAGCTCTCCCTCTCCAAATGGCTGGGGACGCACTTGTGGTCCAGGGAGCGCAGTTGTTGGCGGCAGAAAAAGCCGTTGTAAGTTTTGTTCTAGATGGTCAGCCCTATTTTTTTAAAAGTGAGATTCGCGTGATGGGCAATCAACAAGCTATGATTCCCTCAAATAAAACGATTTATGCTCTCCACCGACGTGCGAATTTTCGGGTACAGGTCAAAGAGGATACTGAAAAATCTGACTTTGAAACCAGTTTTAAAAATTTAAAAATAAAAAATTTAAGTCTTGGTGGAATGAAGTTGGAATGTATGGGCTCGTTAGATGAAGTTCATGTGGGAGACAGCTTGGCCGGAATTCTTAAGTTTCAAGAATTGGTTGATGATACGACAGTGGTGATTGTTCGTTTTAAAAAGGAAAGCGGTGGACAAACGACATTGGGAGTTGAATTTGAAAAGGTCTCGTCAGCCATGCGCTCCCGAGTCAATCAATTTGTTATCAGTGCCTGTCGCTACGACTTTTACTCATCGTGAATAAGAAGGCTGGTTAGCGAAGAGGGATCACGTCGAGTTCAATGTGATTCCACTCTTCGGTGCCCACCAATGGTAAATGGTTTTTCTTAAGGCGTTTTAGTACTTCTCTATGGGGATGGCCGTATTTTTTGTGCCGAGCACTGACTAATGTGCGTTTCAGATAAGGAAGAGCATTTATTAACCCCTGTGAGGTGCTTGTTCGGCTTCCATGATGACCTAAAATCAGTGTGTGAATCGATTGTGGGTGGGAAAGGTGTTTGACCCAAGACCTTTCAGCAAGAAGAGTGCTGTCGCCAGGAATAAGAATTTGACCCTCTATGAGAAAAACATAGCTTCGATCATTTTTGCTTTTTTTAAGTGGACTGCGAAATTTAGGAGTGATGATT
>JAGRAG010000412.1 GCA_020435025.1 Bdellovibrionales bacterium
GAAAACCTATAGAGAGTGTCTTAAGTTTAAAACAAAAATCCATTTAGAATATCTCCGGAATTGATTGCCGCATTTTTACCATATTGATTTTTTGCTTTCTGACATTTCACCCACATTTGAATTAAATCAAAATCACACCTGATGAGCTGAGACTAAAACACTGATATTTGGTAATGACATAGGTCAGACACGATGCATGGAATTTACTTGATTAGCAAATATGAAAAGATATCGTTAGGTATTTCCTAATTATTAAAGAGTTCCGGTGTGTTTACATATTATCCTGTTAACATACGACGAGAAGGGAGAAGCTCATGTTTCAAGTGTCATCTAAAGTATATTTCGCAATCGAAAATGTTTTAAAGTCGAATAATGAACTGCGAGAATTCCATATTCGAATATTTACTTCTCAGGACGACGAAATGCGTTCTCAGGGACCACAACCTGTGGAGATTCGATTTGAAAATGGAGATCCCCAGCAAGGCGAGCACCTCATTCATTTTCAAGGACTGACTTTTGTAATGGATAACGCTTTATATAATAAAGCTTTTCAGTCCGTTCTTGATTTTGATGACGGTAAATTTGTTATAAATTCTGAGGAGTCATTAATTCAACCATAGGTTCCGAGTTACAAATGGCAACAAGAAGGGCCCATTGACCCTTCTTGTGTTGCGAGAAAATTGGGAATAGGTTCGACAGATTCAGAGATTTACTGGCACTTAAATCCGGCATCACTTAATTTCTGAACAATACGGTCTTTGACCGTTTGACAGTGATTCATCCCCCACTTTGATGATGCGACTTCTTTTTTGTCGCCGAACTTTGTGTACATAACCGTGCAACCTTTGTCGATTGGGTCAATTTGAATGGATCGCTCATCTTTTTCTAGCTTACATGATGCCATTAGATCGCCAGATTTCGCAGACGAATTGGTCTTCATCTCCTTTTTATCGGCACTTTTTTTATCAGAGCCAGTGGCCTCTTTTTTACCGTCTTTTTTTTCTCCGTCAGCTTTAGTAACAGCTGATTTTTGATCTGCTTCCTTTTTAGTTGGACCTTTTGATCCGCAGGCCGTGAAAAGGAAGGCGGATAGAATCAGCATCAGAGTTGTTTGGAATTTCATTGGTAAAGTCCCCCTCATTGTTAAAGTTCACAATACAAAAGTATAATGTGTATTGTCAGTATCGGCTAAATTAAGAAATGCGAAAACCATCTGACATTTACGATTAGGAAATACCTAATCATTACGAGTTCGCGTTCTGACGACAACCTGGCCCCAATGTAAGTAAAAAGTGCGCCCTTAATCTGCACAAACTGCACCCTTTAATTGCGGCCAGGTGGTCGCCGGAGTATGACACTCTAAAAGGGTGGTTGAGAGTTGTTAGGTGATGATTCGCGGAGGTTGTGTGTAAGTCTTTGGTGGCTTGACTTTCATTGTTTGTAGTAACTCCAAAAGTTTTGAAATGGCGATCATTTTCTTTTTAGCTTTAGGCCATATGGCATAGTAAGGCAAGTACATGGGTTCATTGAGGTCAAATGTCTTAATGTCTTTGGCCCAATCATCGTTTTGAATCTCTTCACGGCTAAATGCTCCAATACCAAGACCTTTTTGAATCAGATTGATACTAAACTCTCGATGATCCGTTTCAAAAAACTCCTCGACGACGATGTCGTTTTTTAAAAGGTGATCATTGATCATTTTGTTCAGTTTGCTGTCCCAGGAGCTTTTAGCCATAGGAACCTTTTCGAAAAGATCGTGTTTTCTTTTGTACCTACTATAAAGCTCCACAGAGCAGCAAAACACGATGCGGGAGTACCCAATCACTGTGTATTCAAGATCCCTGTATTTAGATGGGTTCAAGGCGATACCCCAGTCTAAAGTATCCGATAGAATTTTTCTTTCTAAAATTTCACTGGATATCTCGCGAATTGTATTCACAGCTCCAAAAGGCGAGTAGATTTTGGTGTATTTCATTGCGAAATCGATGGGAAGTTTCGTGCAAATGGTTTCTTGGATTCCAATTCGTGCGGGGTAACCACCAATGGAAACAGGAGAAACGGCATCTAAAAACCGGGCTCCCGTACTGAAGATCTCTTCGGCGAACTGAAACAGTGTTTCTCCTTCAGAAGTGAGCTCGATTTTTCGTGGATAGCGTCGAAACAGTTTGACTCCCAAGAGCGTTTCTAATTTTTTTATCTGTTCACTGACAGTAGGTGTAGAGACCCCAAGGATTTTCGATGTCTCTTTCATCGACATCTTTCGAGCCACCTCATAAAAGTAGTACACTTGATTCCAATTAATATCTTTTAGTTTTCTCAATTCAGGCAGCTCCATAGTTCGTCAAACCTGAACTATATAGTAATAAAAATCTTAATTCAACTGAGTAGAAACGGCCCCTTCAATTGCGGATCCATTTTGTAAGTTGATCTTTGAGCCTTAAATATCCCCTCAAAAGACTCA
>JAGRAG010000413.1:0-3944 GCA_020435025.1 Bdellovibrionales bacterium
TGCCGGAGAACAAATTCGCAAAATCTCTCTGTATGAAGAAAAGCTTTCCGAGTTGGCATTGCAAACTATTTTACTAGCGAGTCGTCACACAACTCTATTGGAAGCTCAAGAGATGTTGAACTCAATGGTTTCTCCAGAAAATCGTGTTAGTATTCTCAGAGATTCCGAATTGGGAGTCGCTTCATGAACTGGCGTGAGCATAGAAGGCAGAAAGAAAAAGAATATCATGTAGATTCTGATGGAACATGGGCTATCAGCTATGGCGATATGATCACACTTCTTCTTGCATTTTTCGTAATGTTTTTTACTCTGGATCCGCAAAAGTCAAATGAATCGCAAATGCAAGAGCTGTTGTTAACGGAATTAAAAAAATCAGCAGATGTTTTGAACGAATCCGATGAGACGGCCTCTTCTTTTCGTCAGAGTAATATTAGTGTTGGCGAAGATAGTGACAGAGAAAAAAATTTGACGCCAGAAGTTGTGAAAAATTGGGGAGGCAAAGTATATAAAATTGGATATCGAATTATAGTCGAATTTCCCAATATCTCTTTTTTTAAAACCGGATACATTGATGTCAATCATGAAGGACTTCGCGAACTAGAGCATTTTGCAAAGATATATACTCCGTTTGCCGGTAAATATATCCTCGGAATCCGAGCTTTTACGGATTCTAGGAAAGTGCTTCATAAAGATAGATATCGAGATAATTTAGAGTTGTCCGCCCTTAGATCGATCTCAGCTATGCGCGCTCTAAGAAAATTTGGAATCCCATTAGAGAGAATGCGTTTAGGCGGTTATGGCGAGTTGAAAACAACTCAAGATGATCTTATTCGCTTGCCTGCAGACCAGAGGAGCGATTCGATGGCTCTATCGAGAAAAGTTGTTTTAGTTATAGAGCCAGAGGCAAAAAGAGAGGAGAACTCATGAAAAAACTCCTTATACTGTTAGTCCTATGCTTGTTGACTTTGAATGTGGTTGCCGCGGAGAAACACCCACGTGTTGCAGAACTGGAAGACAAGTTTAAAAAAGATGCGAATAATTATCTTGAAGCTCGCTTTCCTGGATTGCCATTTGCTGTTTCGGTAAGCATTGATCCTTTAAGACGTGCCCTTGATAACAAGTACACTCCCAAAGGCGAAGTGTTGCCGTTTTATGCTTTGGATGAAGAAACGATACAAGATGAATGGGATGATCCAACAGCAACACTTTATACCTTGTCTAATCGAGTTAAGAGAATACACATTACAATTCAAGTGCCCTCTTCTTTAGGCAGTGAGGAACTTGCTGAGGTCAAAATAAGTCTCGCTCAAGTTTTGCGGCTCATCCCAGCTCGGGATGAAATCGAAGTCGTGCAGAGAAAGTGGACCCTCATTCCTAATCTTCATATCTACGCTATAGGTACAGCTGGAACAATTGTATTTTTATTGATAGGTCTTTTTGTTATCGCTTTTCTATCGACAAGAAATATATCAAGTGCTTTAGAGAATGTTCAAGCTATTCTTAAAACAAATTCGTCAAGTAAAGGTCCTATACCTGCGCCACTTTCAACATCTGTGACAAAAGGTGAAGAGTCTGATCTCAGTTCAAAAAATGTGAATTTGAGTGACCCAATTAAGGTTCGAGAGGTCATTCGATTAAGAATCGGTGATTTGATTGAGAACAAAGATCTTTTGCGCTTAGAAAATATGAGACTACTTGATGAGTTTGGAAAGCAAGACCCGCATAGTCTTGGTGCTTTACTTGTTCTTTTTCCTATGGAAGCTCAAAAGGAGCTATTTGCCTACAGTCGTGGAATTCACTGGTTGGAAGCATTTTCCCAAGCTGGAGTCCTAACAATGCGCTCCTTAGAAATTGTCGAGGAGCTGGGAGTGGTTAAACCGATCGCTTTTCGTCCGATTTGGGAGAAGCTACTTATTCAAATTTGGAGAATGGATGAGGAGGCAGTCCCATTTCTTAAATCCATGGATGCGAAACAAGCGCTTTCGCTTTTAGGAGCCATGCCGAAATTTATTTCTTTACCTTTAGCTCGCAAAGTATTTCCAGGAAATTGGGGAGCTCTTTTGGATCCGAAGTCTCAGTTTGAAGAAATAAGTGATTCTGCCTGTGAGAGTTTATATGAAAAATCGCTTAAGCTGAAAGAGCTCAATGCTCCTCAAACATTGGATGTTTACAAGAAAGATATGGAACTTCTAAAGTTTGTTGAGCAAGTTGATATTCGAACGGAACAAGAAGTCTATGAAGCGGCTCCGAAAGGATCTTTAGTTACTCAAATTCGCCCCCCATTTTATATAATTTTTCGTCAACCTTCTGAGGTGATATCTGAAATTTTAAATCGGTTTGAAATCAGTGATTGGGCTTTGGCATTTTTTAATGTTCCAAAGGAAATTCGCAAAGAGTTTGAGACATCGATGTCAGATAAAGAGCGGTTTTACTATTACGAAGTTTTGCAGAGTTTTGATAAAGCAAATCCTTCAATGAGCGATGTTTCACAAGTTAGAAATCATATTGCAAAAACATTGCATGAGTACTTGCTGCAATCTAAGATAGGCGAAAGTAGAGATGATAATGTTGATCAAAACTCTAAAAGCGTTGCCTAACTATTTCTTTATATGCCTTTTTCTGCTGTGCTGTCACCAGTCAAGTTTTGCTGGCAAGCTTGATGTGTACTGGGGGTACTTTAATGTTTCTGCCGAAACTGCGACGGCAAAGGGAAGTGCTTCGGCACCTGGAGCTTATAAGTTTTCATATATCACAGATTTCTTCTTACACAATTTGGAGTTGGAGATAGGCTATACGTTACTTATGTCGAATACCTTTGGTGGGGACTTAGTTTATGGAGTGGAGTCGGGTCTTTTTTACTATCCATTGACAACAAGTTCGGTGTTTCAGGGTAAAACGGAAAATGCCACTCTGACGTTGAATTCTTTGTGGCGTCCTTTTATTGGTCTTAGTTTTCATCAAAGGCAGGCTCAGTCGACCAATTCAGGTTATGCTGGATTTGGAGTGAGTTTTGGATTTGAAAGGGCTTTGAGCTACAATTTTGATTTTAAATTTTTACTGCGACATGCATTTCTTAGCGGTCCAAAAGCTTCTACGGCTCAGGAGACAGTGGGCTTGATAGGAGTGACAATTCCATTTGCTATGGGTAAGTAGATACGTTAAACATTTACTTATGAAAAGTAGCTTAATTCAACTGTTAAAAAACAGTCGTTTCATTGAGTCCCTTAGAGGTGACCCCAGTTACGACCGCACTCCGCGCCCAATGAGGGATTCATTTTATTCCTTGGTGGAACCGGATCGAGTTCCCCAACCCCAGTTGCTTTCAGTTTCTGGGGAGATGTTAGAAGAGCTCTGTTTGTCGGCTCCTTTATCTCAAGAAGATATAGATATTTTGTCAGGAAATCGAATCTCTCAGGCGCGACCCTATGCCAGTTGTTATGGCGGGCATCAGTTTGGGCATTGGGCCGGTCAATTGGGGGATGGCCGGGCCATCAATTTAGGTGAAATCTCAGGTAACAACCAAATGTGGGAGCTACAATTAAAGGGATCTGGACTGACCCCATTTTCTCGAACGGCAGATGGCAAAGCTGTTTTAAGATCTTCCGTACGAGAATTTCTTATGAGCGAAGCGATGTACCACCTTGGAGTTCCAACCACACGAGCGCTTTCGCTGATTCAAACTGGTGAAGCTGTATTAAGAGATCTGCTGTATGATGGACATCCTGCTTATGAACCGGGAGCGATCGTTTGTCGAGTAGCACCTAGTTTTTTAAGGTTTGGTCACTTTGAGATTTTAGCGGCTCGTGACGAAAAAGAGAATTTGCGTCAGTTGATTGATTTTACTATTGCAAACTTTTTTCCAGAAATAGATCCACAGAACCCCAAAGCTCTCGTGTCTTTATTTAAAGAAGTTCAATCTCGGTCCATTCAAATGGTGATAGATT
>JAGRAG010000413.1:3981-4149 GCA_020435025.1 Bdellovibrionales bacterium
GTGATGAACACGGACAACATGTCCATTTTAGGGCTGACCATTGATTATGGTCCATTTGCAATGATGGATCGATATGACAGTCAGTTCACTCCTAACACCACGGATCTACCGGGCCGACGGTATGCCTATTCACGACAACCGGCGATTGTGAATTGGAATTTACAGAGG
>JAGRAG010000414.1 GCA_020435025.1 Bdellovibrionales bacterium
TCAGGAAAGAAAAGCCCCTTAACAATCCCTTTCCACCCTGGTTGAGAGTGATATACGGGAAAGCTCTTATTCAATTGGTCGACTTCGATGATTTTTTCCACGGTTTTGCCCTTCCAAAAAAAAAGCCCAGATTCATTCTGGGCTTTTACAAATTCAAACTCTTCTGAAAAAACCCTAAATGAACGCCTCCCCATCGACAGCTACTACTGGTCGTTGGGACATTTCAATATTGATAAAATTGAGGCACATTTGGGTCTTCATAATCTCAGCATCGGTGAATGGGATCATAGAGTCAAATGAAACGAATTTGGGCGTTCCATAAAATATTTTAATTCATACGAACCACACCTTTATTTTCAGATGAACTCTTTAAGAAGATTTATAAAAGTTAAAAGGTGCGGTCAGAATTCATATCGATCCGCCAACCACTTGAATGGGTCGAAGATCGTCTTTAGCATAGACCCAAAATGCCAATGAACTGTCGGGAGTTTTCTGTTTTAAGAACTCTTTTAAAGAAATGCGACTCTGATAAGAGCCTTTATGATGAGGAAAGGAAAACTCTTTTTTATCAATTACTAAAAAATCATGAGCCAGGGTGAGTCCTGAGTTCTCTCCTGACGTCACCTTAGTTGAAACTCGATTGGCCAGAAGGACGACAACCAATCGCACCTTTTGCTGGCTTCTCCTTAATGGCTGAAATCGAACCAAGCATTGATTATTCGAATCACAGGACGCACTGAGTGAACCCACTGAAGACGAGGCCTCAGAAAGCAGGCTCAGTGACCGGCGACGGTTTTCTTTGCCGTCGAAAACAAACATTGGCGTGTAAATAGATCGACTGTTCCAGCTTTGAGCATAATTTCGCTGCAGTTGAGTGTACTCTGGCTTTGAATAGGGATCTTTCCAGCCAAGATAATCCCAATAGTCGACATGGTAGACGACAGGAATAAAGGATTTATAAAGTTTCGAGTGGTTATACAACTTTGAAACCCAAGCCTGGGCTGCAGGACAACTACTGCAGCTTTGAGTACTAAAAAGTTCAAGAAGATGCACTTGCCGGACCCCACTTTCAAAATGTATGTCGGCCGACGCGAAGCCGGAGATGCATAGAAATAGTAACAGTAAAGATAGGATTTTCAGTTTGCGTTTGAAATGAGTCCAACTCACGAGACCTCCCTTGGCTAGATATTGATTCGTTTGGACCGGCTAAAGGTTACAAAGACAAAGCCCTACTTTCCTATTTTTTTCTAAGGTATTGAAAATATTTGTTTTAAAGACTCTAACAAACCTTGTCGCCACAGCTCTAAAGAAGGTTTAGAAAACTCTTTCTCCTGCTCCTTTAAAAATTTGCTGTAGGCCGCTAAATGGTAGTGAGGAACATTAGGGTTCATATGATGCTCACTGTGATAATTGACATTTAAAGGAAAAATAAGCCAACGAAGCAAAGGATGCATCTCTACAATGCGACTCAGCTGCCGTTGATCACTCTTATTTTGAAGAAAAATTTTTCATTCTCTAAGGTTCAATTAGGCATTCTCATTGAATCAGACTATTAAAGAACAACAGGGTGCTTGTTATGGTTCTACGTCGACAGATATTTATCTTTATTGTTATTGTCTTAGTCTCTATTGTCGGGTCTTATATGATGAAGTCTGGTCACCTTCCAGGCTTCACTACCCCCTCTTCTCATCGACCGCTTTTAGGCACTCCTCCTTCTTCGGGTTGTTTAAACTGTCACTCCAACCAGTCATTTTCCGGACACGACATCCACACCCAGATCCAATGCACCCGTTGTCACAACGGCAATGACCAATCCGATCAGAAGGCTTTAGCCCATACAGATCTTATTTCTATTCCTGGACAGGCCCGCCTCTGGCGACAAACATGTGGAACCACGGACTGTCATCCTCAATCCTTGGACTCTATTGAACACTCTGTCATGATGACAAATGTTCGTCTTAAAAACGTCGATAAAAAAATGTTTCATGCGGCTTTTCCTGACGAAGATGACAAACAGGTTACCGAGTGGACCCATTCTCATGTCAAAGACCAGTGCTCTGTGTGTCACTTGGGCAATGAAAAAGAAAGCATCGGTCCCATAAAAAAGGGGGCTCGAAATGGGGGCTGTTTACTCTGTCACCTCCAAGAATTTTCCAATAGCGATCCCGGCAAAAACCGCAAAGGTCATCCAACACTGAGTTTAAAGGTTTCATCCGACTCCTGCTTTGGATGTCACAATCGTTCCGGCCGCATTGCTACCAATTACTTAGGATGGCAAGAGATTTCAGAAGAAGACTTGAACACGACAGATATGAAACATCACCGCCAATTTCACGACTCACGTCATTACCTAAAACAAGCGGCGGATATACACCATGTTGCTGGGCTTGAGTGTATTGACTGTCACCCTCATGAGCAGGTGATGGGTCGGCTCAATGAAGCTCAAGTACAGGGTTCAATGGTCACTTGCCAGGATTGCCACCTGATCTCTCAAAATGAATGGGTCCGCTGGTCTCAGCTAGAAAACATAGATCGCCGTCTTCTTCGCGGCCACTGGCCTAATCAAGATTTTTTAACGACTTCATTTAAGAAATTAAAAAACTCTCAACGAGCCCTTATAAACGTCCAAAAATCAGGAGAGAAAGTTGTTCTTAAAGGCAAGATCGATTCTCTCACACGCCCTTTACCGCAAGTTCCTCTGAACTGCCAAAGGCAGCAGTCTCTTCATCAAAATCAACTCAGTTGCCAAGCTTGTCACAGCAGTTGGGTTACTACTTGTATTACTTGTCACACACAACGAGATACCCAAGGTATATGGCGAGAATGGAGTGGTGATTTTCAAGCACATCCCCCATCTCTAGGTTGGAGAGGTTCAAACGGAACACCAGAGATCACAACATTTGCTCCAGGAATGATTTTAACTGTCGATAAAAACCTTCTCAGTTCAGAAGATGAAGACCTCTCACAGCTTAGAACAACTTCTCCGCTTCTCCGCTTCTACGCAGCAGTAAATCCCCACACGACTCAAAAGAACGCAAGAACCTGTGAGTCCTGTCACTGGTCCTCACAAGCTCTTGGATGGGGACAAGGTCAGTTGACCTACGATAGAAAAAATGAAATTCAATTCACTCCGCTCTACGAGCCCCTAAAAGACCATCTCCCGGCCGATGCCTGGATGGCCTTTCTAAAAAGTCCAAAAGTACCCTTTTCTTTACATGAAGATCAGAAACCATTGAACTTAACCCAACAAAAAAAAGCTCTCACCGTGGGAGTCTGCTTAAAGTGTCACTCGTGGTCGTCACAAAAAGACATCTATGAAAATTTCACTTCCAACCTTAAAAAACTAAGTCGGTCCTGTGTTCTCCCCAAGTTTCCATAAAGGCCTCC
>JAGRAG010000415.1:0-1528 GCA_020435025.1 Bdellovibrionales bacterium
GCGGCTCCTGCTTTCCGAAGGACGTGAAAGCTCTTTTGCACTTTGGACAAGAGGCGCATTTTAAAATGAAAATTCTTAAATCGGTTGCGGAAGTCAATCATGAGCAGAAGCATCGCTTTTTGAAAAAAGTTTTTGATGTGTTTAATCAAAATCTGGATGGTCGAAAAGTGGTCATTTGGGGACTTTCCTTTAAGCCAGATACGGATGATTTAAGGGAAGCTCCATCCATAGATATTGTTAGTGGCTTACTGAGTAAAGGCGCGGAAGTCTGGGCCTACGATCCTATCGTTACTAAGGATTTTTTGCCTTTTGTGCCCTCTTCGTTTTCGGAAAGCTTTCATTTTGCATCAGATCCTTATTCTCCTTTAAAAGAGGCTGACGGATTGATTTTATTAACAGAATGGACTTCTTTTAAGGCGCCTGATTTTGAGAAAATGGCTTTACTTATGAGAAATCGAACGATTTTCGATGGACGCAATCAATATGACCCAAGACGTTTAAAAGAATTTGGATTTTATTACTATGGTGTCGGTAGAGATCTTCATGAAATCCCAACAAGCAGTGACAGTAAGCATCGTAGTTCTCACTGAAAGCCTTCAATTCATTGATCTTTTATAGCAATCCGCTATACCTTGAACTGTTGATGTAATAAACGAGGTGACCATGATTCCTGTCATTTTATCTGGGGGAAGCGGGACCAGGCTGTGGCCGGTATCCAGAGCTTCTTATCCAAAGCAGTTTTGTGAATTTTATGATCGGTCCTTTTTGCGAAATTCAATGGATCGGCTCAAGAGCTTTGGTAAACCGCATATTTTAACTGTCGAATCGATGCGCAACCTGACGTTAAAAACGTTGCTCGATAGCGGCTATGATCGCTCACAGGCGATTTACGAGCCTTTTGGCAAAAATACGGGACCGGCCGTTGGTCTTCTTTGTCATTGGATGGTTCTTAATGGTCATGAACAGGAGGTCGTAGGGGTTTTCCCAGCCGACCATTTAGTGACTCGTGAAGATCAGTTTCAAAAAGCCGTTTCTTTGGCTGTAGAGTGTGCCGAACAGGGAGAGTTGGTGACTTTGGGAATTCAGCCGACATATCCGGCTACGGGATATGGCTATATTGAGGTCACTCAAGAGGTCTTTAAAGAAGGAGCTGAGCACACGGCCTTTGTGGTGCAGGGCTTTAGGGAGAAGCCTGATGAAGCTCTTGCCAGTGAGTTTGTCGATTCAGGCCACTATTTTTGGAATGCTGGGATGTTTGTCTTTAAAGTCTCAAGAATGGTGGAACTCTTTAAGGAATACCTTCCGGATATGTGGCGTCGAATTGAAACCATCAAAAAAGATCTCAGTAATTTGAAACATGTCTATGCCAATTTGGAGTCTGTCAGTTTGGATTATGGTCTGATGGAAAAGCTTCAGCGCCAGATCTGCATCCCCTGCGAAATTGGTTGGAGCGACGTGGGTTCTTGGGATGAGATTTCTCGGATTTCTGAAGATCAAAATAAAATGGTCACCGACTCCAAGGCTATAA
>JAGRAG010000415.1:1556-8102 GCA_020435025.1 Bdellovibrionales bacterium
TTAAGGAAAAGGTGGTTTCTCTAATTGGGGTCCACGATTTGATCGTCGTAGACACTCCCGATGCACTGCTCGTCACTCGTAAGGGTGAATCGCAAAAGGTGCGTGAAGTAGTCCAGGAGATTCGTCAAAGAGGATTGGTGCAAGCAACAGAACATCCTTTTGAGATACGACCATGGGGAGGGTTCGAAGTCTTATTAGATTCTCCCTCTCACAAAGTTAAAACCATTCATGTGGAACCAGATTCTCAGTTGTCCTACCAGTCTCATGAAAAGCGATCTGAACATTGGGTGGTCGTTCGCGGCGAGGCTGAAGTGACTTTAAATGGAGAAGTCAAAGTTGTTCATTGTGGAGAGTCTATCTACATTCCAAAGGGCACCAAGCATCGGATTCGAAACCCGAAATCTGAAATGTTGGTTTTTATTGAGGTGCAAACTGGCGAGTATTTCGGTGAAGATGATGTTGTTCGCTATGATGATGATTACGATCGTTGTTAATTTCTATTGAGGAGTGCAGTCCGTTTGAAAAAGTTACCATTAATTGAGTTTTTAAAAAAAGAAGAACCGATCATAGCTGACGGAGGGATGGCCACCTCACTTTACGATAAGGGATTTTATATCAATAGAAGCTTTGAAGAGCTTTCTCTGGTAGAGCCACATGCTGATTTTGAAGTGAGCCAAGGCTTTAAGCAGGCTGGGGCTGATCTGATTTCTACAAATACTTTCAATGCGGTTTTGCCAAAACTTGAGAAACACGGGATTCAAGACAGCCTTGAGGACATCCTTAAGGCTTCCGTGAAAATTGCAAAGGATGTCGCTCAAGACGATGCCTATGTTTTAGGTGTTATGGGTCCATTGGGGCTTGTCTTGGAGCCACTGGGTCCTTTAGGAGAAGAAGAAGCTTACTCCCACTTTGAAACCACAGCAAAAATTTTAGATAGAGAGGGTATCGACGGATTTAACCTTGTTGGCTTTCATGATCTGAATGAACTTTCCATAGCCGTGAAAGCCGTGAAGGCGGTTTCAAAGCTCCCGGTGCTAGCTCATATGGGAATTCAAGAAAACTTGAAAACTTCTTATGGACACAGTTTGCAGAATTTTGTCAAACGTATGGAGTCTTTGAAGGTCGACGTTGTTGGGCTGGCTGGTGAAGTTGGACCGAGTGGTATGCTCTCAGCCCTTAATGTCTTACGACCTTTAACGGAGTTGCCGATTAGTTTGTTACCCAACGCCGGTATGCCTCGCTATGTGAATGATCAATACATTTATCTTTGTAACCCTGATTATATGGGAAAGTACGCCAAAAGATTTTTGCAAGCAGGCGCGAATATTGTCGGCGGTCACTGTGGAGTGAGCGACGCTCATATCAAAGCGGTTAAAAATTCGGCTCGTGTTGCCAGTGTGAGTGAAGTCTCTCAGACCTTTATAAATATAGGATCTTCGCAAAGTGGTGTTGATTTAGCTAATGGCAATGGACAAGAAAATCCCGTCTCCTTTGCCGAACGAAGTAAGTTGAGCGCCGCTCTTAGTCGTGGTGAAAGGGTCTTTTCCGTAGAAATCGTTCCTCCTAAGGGAGTGGATTTTGTCAAATTCCATGAAGGCTGTGAACAGCTTCAAGATGGTGGAGTCAAGTTTGTTAATATTCCAGATGGTGCGCGAGCCGTGGCACGAATGAGCTCTCTAGCTCTGGCTACGTATGTGCAACGACACTTCGATATTGAACCGATTCCCCATTTAACTACCCGAGATCGAAATCTCATTGGTCTGCAATCAGATCTTTTAGGGTGTCATGTGAATCACGTCCGCAATATTTTAGCTGTCACTGGAGACCCTCCGAAACTGGGAAATTGCCCCGGCGCCACAGCGGTGTATGATGTCGACGCGATTGGTTTGACCCATATTCTTTCTAATATGAATGCGGGTTTAGACTTGGGTGGAGGTTCTTTTGGTAAGCCTTCGACTTTTGTTAAAGGGGTCGCTCTGAACCCCACTACGACAAATTGGGAATTAGAGATCCGACGATTCAAATATAAGATTGAAGCCGGGGCAGATTTTGTTATCACTCAACCGATTTACTCGATCCCCGCGTATAGAGAGTTTTTTGACCGTTTAGGTCCCATCGACATTCCGATTATTATGGGAATTTGGCCTTTAGTGAGTTTACGAAATGCCGAGTTTTTAAATAACGAGGTTCCTGGAGTGGTTGTTCCCGATTGGGCCTTGGAGCAAATGGAAAAAGCCGGAAGTAATAAGGAAGAGGCCGTTAAAAGAGGAGTTGAAATTGCCATTAAAACCATGGAAGAAGCCAAGGGAATAGTCTCTGGATTCCAGGTCAGTGCTCCGTTTAATAGAGTGGATGTTGCTTTAGAGGTGATTCATGCCCTTTAAAGTCGGTCTAAAAACTGTGGACCGACAGTGGGAGTTTCGTGTGGCTTTGGCTGGGCCGACACTCCTCGATTTAATGAATGGCCAGGAAATCCCTATTAAGTCTTCTTGTTTGGGTAAAGGCATTTGCCATCAGTGCCGGGTGCAGATTCAATCGGGATTTCAACCGCCGTCTTCTGCAGACAAGAAGGCCTTCAGTAGTTCCGAGTTAGCTGATGGTTGGCGGCTGAGCTGCACCCTGAGGCCAAAATCTGTTGTGGACGCCTTTTTTCCTCAGGCTTATGTTTTTACAGAGTCCATTAAGGTAAATCGATCGCCGAAATCAGATTGGCAGTATGTTGTCGATTTGGGGACGACGGGAATTGAAATTTTAGCCTTAGATAGTGAGGGCATTTGGGCAGAATGTAAGGCTTTAAATCGTCTGGTTCTTTATGGGTCAGACATCATGACACGTGTGGAGTGCTCTCAGAAAAAGGGTGTCGAATTTCTACATAAAAAATTGTTTTTACAGTTAGGTCAGCTTCACGGCAAAATGGTCGAAGGGTTGTCGACAGATTTTCATTTCGTTAAGAAGTGGACCATTTCGGGAAATTCGGTGATGAGTGCGATTGCTACAAACCACAGTTTGGAGAGTCTTGCCGTCGCTCCTTATGAGCCAGAGAGTCTTAGCGGTCAGGTGATTTCCTCGGAGTATGGAGAGATAGAAACCCTTCCTCTTTTGCACAGTTTTATTGGAGGAGATCTGACAGCGGCTGTTTACAGTAAGTGGCTTCAAAACAGAAAGCTTTTGGAAAGTCCTCGTTGGGTGCTGGTGGATGTTGGAACGAATTCGGAAATCCTGTTTTGGGATGGCCAAAGACTTTTTGTTTCTAGTACTCCAGCGGGACCGGCCTTTGAAGGGGCGAATATCAGTATTGGGATGCGAGCTGAGGCCGGAGCTATTGTCGACCCTGAGTATCAGCCGGATTCAAAGTGTTGGAAATTTTCTATTTTAGGCGGGGACCTTCCTAAAGGTTTATGTGGATCGGCTTTGATTGATATGGTGGCGCAAGCTGTGACCCATGGATTGGTTGCCGAAGACGGAGAGGTCCTGCTCCCAGAACAGATGCGATTGACCGATCGCTTGCAGTTATCACAAGCAGATATTCGAGAGTTTCAATTGGCTAAATCAGCGATTCGAACGGGCATTGATTTAGTGATGACCCAAAGCGAGCAGGCTCCGGAAGAGTTGTTGTTGGCGGGTAATTTTGGTGAACACCTTCATCATAAAAATTGTCAGCAGTTGGGATTGTTTCCTGAGCTTCCCACAAAAGTGATTGGCAACTCAAGTTTAAGGGGTGTATTAGATTGGTCCCAAACGGGAAGTGATCTTCACCAGGAGTTTTGTGAATGGTTGGAGCAAGTAAAAAGTCCCATTGAGTTGGCTTTAAGAGCCGAATTTCAAGATCAGTTTATAAAAAATATGTCATTAGGTTGAGGGCGATAGGATGGAAAAAGGACGTTGGACAGAGTTTAGGCAAGCACTGAAGACCCGTAATCTTATTTTAGATGGTTCTATGGGAGCTTTATTGATGCGTCGAGGACTTCCGGCAGGCTATGCTCCGGATCTATGGAACTTAGAAAATCCAGAAGTGATTGAAGCGGTTCAAAAAGAGTATGCGGACGCGGGTTCTGATATTTTGATCACTAACACTTTTGGGGCTTCTAAGCTGCGTCTACAGGAGTACGATGCCTATGATCAGTTAAAGGAGATCAATGCTGCTGCTGTAGAGATTGCCCGGCGTGCAGGTGGGGGTCGATGCTTTGTGGCTGGAGACATTGGTCCTTGTGGAGACACAATCTATCCAACGGGGAACCTTCCTTTTCAAGAAGCTGTGAATATTTTTGAAGAGCAAGCCCGTGCGTTGATAGATGCAGGAGTGGATCTGATCATTATTGAAACGATGTTTGATTCTTTAGATTACAAGGCCGCACTTTCAGCTGTCCGTGCGGTTTCCAAAGAGGTCCCGATTATTGCTCTTATGACTTTTAATACGGATGGTCTTTCTGATACGGGCATTAGCCCAGAATCATGTGTCGCCATTGCCGAAGGATTTCACGCAGATGTTGTGGGAGCCAATTGCTCGGTCGGTCCTGAGGCTATGATACCTGTGGTCGAAAGAATGAAGAAAATTTCGAACATTCCTATCGCTATTCAGCCCAACGCGGGAATGCCGGAATTGAGAGGGGCAGAGACGGTTTTTCCGCTAGATGCCAATAGAATGACTGAGTTTGTGGAGCCTTTTTTTAAGGCGGGAGCCCGAATTTTGGGTGGGTGCTGTGGAACCACTCCTGATTACATTCGAAATGTGCGTCGTATTCTGGATGACCGGGGAGACTCGTTACGGCCTTATTCAGACATCACGGAAAAACGACGAGTCTTGCTCTCTTCAAAGATTCAAACTGTGGCGATGGGACCCCAGTATCCATTTGTAAAGATCGGCGAAAAGATCAATCCGACGGGACGAAAAAGAGTCGCTGATTTGATTCGTGAGGGAAACATTGAAGCTCTTATGAAAGATGCTATAGATCAAGCAACCGCTGGCGCCAACGTTTTAGACATTAATGTAGGAGTTCCGCTGATTGATGAACCGGGCATGATGTCGACTGTGATCACGGCTATTCAAAATAGTGTTGAGATTCCACTCTGTATTGATAGTAGTTTTTCTGAAGCCTTACTCAGAGGAGGAGAGGTCTACTATGGTCGCCCACTTTTGAACTCGATTAATGCCGAAGAAGAAAAACTCGAAGAAGTGATTCCAATAGCTCAAAAGGTGGGTGGAGCGGTTTTAGCTCTTGTCACGGAAACGGAAGTTCCAGAAAAGGCTGAGGATCGACTGAAGTACGCCGAATTGATTTTACGTCGTCTTATAGATGCGGGTTTTCAAAAAAATGATGTCGTCTTTGATGTTTTAAGTCTAACGGCTTCGGCCATGCGAAAAGGGGCTTTAGAAACTTTTAGAACAATAGAGTTAATTGAAAAAGAATTAGGGTGTGCTACGACTTATGGTCTTAGCAATTCTTCATTTGGTTTGCCCAATAGACGTTTTGTGCACCAAGCTTACTTGATGCAAGGGATCCAGCATGGATTGAGTTCCGCCATTATGAACGTTTTGGAACAGGATATTGCTGTGAGAGTGGCCGCTGCCGAGATTTTTTCGGATCGAGCCAATGCAGTGGATAGTTATTTGGCGGATTGGTCAAATCCGATTGCCGAAGGGGTTTCTGGTAGCCAAGAAGCACCCGTTGAGGAACAGGTAGAAGACCCTACAAAAAAAATGGGTTTATCACCTTTAGAGACTGAGATTTTTTGGGATATCGCTGATGGCAAAAAAGAGAAGATCGTTACCGATCTTCAAAAATTTATTGCTGAAACTCCTGACAAGTCCTTTGATCTTTTTATCAATGTAATGACTCCGGGAATTCGATATCTTGGCGATCTGTTTGCTGTTCGAAAAAGATTCATTCCTCATCTTGTTGC
Source organism: Bdellovibrionales bacterium (assembly GCA_020435025.1). Classification (GTDB taxonomy): domain Bacteria; phylum Bdellovibrionota; class Bdellovibrionia; order Bdellovibrionales; family UBA1609; genus JAGRAG01. The sequence goes on from JAGRAG010000415.1 coordinate 7,458, forward strand.
AGCGGCGGAAGCGATGAAAGTCGGTGTGAAAGTGATTGAGCCCTATTTGGTGTCTGGAAGTGGTGATTCCTCCCAAAAAGCCACAGTTATCTTTGCAACAGTAAAGGGAGACATTCACGATATTGGAAAAAATATCTGTGTTTTGATGCTTTCTAACTTTGGCTACAATGTGATTGATTTAGGTCGAAATGTGGCCATGGAAGATATCTTTGAAGCGGCAGAAGAACACAAGGCCTCGATCATTGCTTTGTCGGCACTTATGACAACAACAATGATTCAGATGAAACTTCTCGTAGAAGAAAATAAACGTCGTGGTTATAGCTACCGTGTGATGGTAGGGGGAGCCCCTGTGACAGATGAATTTGCCAAAGAGATCGGTGCGGATGGTTATAGTGATGATGTCGGCTCACTGGTTGGTGAGACGGAGAAAGTCTTTTCAGCTCTAGGGTATCGAGAGCTCTAGGATTACTCCTAATTCCGTAGTTTCAATCCATTTTTATCGCAAACTCCTTATTGTTTGGGCATTGAACGGTGCGCACGGCGTATCCGGGTTGTGGCACGTCAGTGACACAATCCGAAGACGACCTGCGCCTCGGAGTGGGCCCATACAAGAAGGAGTTTGCGATAAAAATGGATTGAAACTAC
>JAGRAG010000416.1 GCA_020435025.1 Bdellovibrionales bacterium
GAGAAAAGAAAACCCTATTTTACTTTTGAAAAAACGTTGGTCCTTGAGAAACTCCATCACTATAAAAAAGGACCGTCCCGTTGTTTTTTACTTTCTCGCTCTGTTTCTTATTATCACGTCGTCCTTAGGTGCCATCAACGGGCTCAGTCATCTTAGTAGTGACTTAGCGCTCTATGCTGACGACTTCAAAGTTATCAATATTGTAACCTTCATTTTAGTTACATCGCTTCTTCTTTCTTTTAAAAATATCTCAAAAGGGATTCTCGTTCTCTTGCTGACTCGGCGTTTGTACAATATTGAACTTGTCCTCTTTGGTCCTTTTTTCTTTCTGAAAAATGGATCTGAAGCCGTTCAGTTGATTTCTAACTTCTTTTTTAAGTCTCTACTTTTTCTCTCCTCGACATTCTGCTTTTTCGGCTTCATCGAGATATTGACTCAAATCACGGAACCTACCTTATTAGAGCAATCTATATATTGGATAAGCGCTCTGTCCCTCGTTTTAGTTGAGCTCAATCCATTTTCTGGCAACGAGCTTAGTAATTTTATCAGAACCTCTTCTCAAAACGAAACCTTGTTACGTGTCGAAAAGTATCTCGGGGAAAGCTCTCTTGCTCATTCGATGCGTTTAGGGGAGAAGATCTGGAGCATCAAAGCTCATATTTCGTTTGCCGTCTACGCATTAATCTGGACAACAGCTGGAATGTATCTACTAGGAATGGCTTTTAATATTGTTGATAAAACATTTAGCCAAATTGCGGACGCCCGCTTTGAAGGGTTGTTCTTTTATATTTTCATTTTTCTAAATATTGCTTATCTATTTCTTTTTCAAATTGTCCGACTTCTATGGCTGATTGAGTTCAATGGCAAGCCACTCATAGAAAACTTAGTGAAATATTTTAGAAAAAATCGCTGGAGGAACTTGTCAAAAAGCCAGCACCAGACGGAACTCATTCCTGTCTTAGAAAACTTACCCTTATTTAGCGAGTTTTCCCACCAAGAGCTCCTCAATTTAATTGACTCAAGCTATTTGCTCACCGTCGAATCTGGAACAGAGATCATCACAAAAGGTCAAACTGACGACGACTTATTTGTTCTGCTAGCTGGGACTTTAAGTATCTACCTGGACACCAACGAGAAAAGATCTGGCCATCCTCCAATCAGTTATATACATCCGACGTCTGTATTTGGAGAATGGGCCGCTCTAGAAGGCCAGCCTAGAGGTGCTTATGTCTTTGCTGATGAACGGTCATCTCTGCTAGAGGTTCCCGGAAAGGTTCTAAAAGAAATTGCGGAGGTCAGTCAGGGTTTGTCCGGCATGGAGAATTTTGTCAAATCTATTATGGTCAACCAGTTTTTCTCTTCAGCACCAATGTTTAAAAATCTCTCCAAACACCTCATAGATCTTTTTACTAGCCGAGGCAAAGTGGAAACTATTCCTCCAAAAAAGATTATCTGCAAGGAAGGAAACCAAGGGACCGGTTTTTATTTGATCCTAAGAGGAAAAGTAAATGTTTTTGTGGGGAGGCAAAAAATTTCCTCTATAGGTCAAGGCGGTTTCTTTGGAGAAATCTCAGCTCTAACAGATGTCCCATGCACAGCTACGATAACGACAGCCATCGACTGTGTCTTTTTTAGAATCACATTTGCGGGTCTACGAGAACTTTTCTGTGAAAGTATCGAGATGGCTATGATGATTGAATCCATCGCTGAAAAACGTCTTATTGAAGACATATACGTCAAATCCAGAGGGAACGGCCCAACAACAACCATCCGCTTCACCTAGCCTTGGCGAGGCGCGTCTGGCAAATGCTTATCGACTAGAAATGACTCAAAATAGGATTATTTTTAAAATTTTCAGTTAGATTTTCTCCAGTATTTGACTCAAACTCTCACCTTCGAGACACTAGATATGAGGAGAAATAGTGAGTTACTTTAAAACCCTAGCACGCAGTTTTTCGTATGCCTTGGCCGCATTTGGGGTCATAAGTGCCTCTGAAGCTGATATGACCTTAAAGAGAGCTTTAAACCCTCTTCAGGGCGGCCAAATCAGCCCGACACCTATTGATGTTCAAAAGCTTTGTTTCGAGTCGTTGCGAAAGATTTCCGGCACCTTTGACAAAGAAAGACTCCACAGGGCCTGTCAATTTGCTAAAGTACTTCCCGGCTGTCAAAGCACTCTCGGCGAACCTATTTTTTATTTTGAAAAACTCGCTTCCAGCTCCAATTCGGCTAAAAAAATCTTAACCATGTCATTGATCCATGGGGATGAAACCTCTTCTGGGACAGTTTCTCGATCATGGATTTCTCGATTGGTGGACCTAGACTCTCGTAACTCTTGGAGAGTGATCCCTATAGTTAATCCCGATGGATTTAAAGCCAACACACGAACCAATGCTAACAAAGTCGATGTCAATCGAAATTTTCCCACAGCTAATTGGGAATCACAGGCTATTGCTAGATGGAAACGAAGTAAAAACTCTGACCCTCGACGTTACCCAGGCCCCTCACCCGCTTCGGAAAAAGAAACGCAATGTTTACTTAAACACTTTTCTGATTTTCAACCAGATTTTATTATTTCAGTACACACTCCTCTCGGAATTCTCGATTTTGATGGACCTAAACATTTGAGCTTTCCTAAATTCTCACCCCTACCTTGGATTTCACTGGGTAACTATCCCGGCAGCTTGGGACGTTACATGTGGAAGGATCGGCAGGTCCCCGTCCTGACGATTGAACTTAAAGGCTCAGAAGGGATTTCCCGCCTAGAAGAGTTTGATCGCTTACAAGATATTTCAGGCACTGTGGCGATCCAGTCCGATCGATATTTGCGCAGTAAAAACCGCAGACAGAAACCTAAGACAAAAAAGGTTCAGTCTGAAGCTCGTAACCAAGCTAGACCCGAGTCTGTCAGTGGAACCTAATCTCATAGCGAAACTTAAAGAACTGGCACACGAAGCTTTTAAGAATTCTTATAGTCCTTACAGTCATTTTAAAGTTGGAGCAGCCGTGGTCATGAAAGGTGGATCCCTGTTTTCCGGCTGTAATGTCGAAAATGCTTCTTATGGAGCAACCGTTTGCGCAGAACGAAATGCTCTGTTTCAGGCCGTCTCGAAAGGTCACAAAGAATTGGAAGCTATTCTCATCCTTACCGACCAGGAACATCCCTGGCCTCCGTGTGGCATGTGTCGACAGGTCATGTTGGAGTTTGGATCTCCGGAAACCAAAGTTTTTACAGCCAATCTTAATGGCACTTTAAATCAGTTCACCTTAGGCCAACTCTGCCCGGAATCCTTCACTCCTGGAAACTTATCCTAATCCCTTTTCAAAAGAACTAGAGAAATTAATAGCACGTGGCATTCATTCCTTTGTGTCGCCCTTTAAATTCAATGTTCTGGGCGACGAGCTTAGCCTCTCTATCGATGTAAAGCTCCACCGTCGCTTCAATAGCTTCACGTTCACGGTGCCGTTCACAATTTTTTGTCAGGCGGACTTTATATGTCGGCTTACCCCAATAATCTCGGTCTTTATAGTCTCGTGCGTGGCTCACATCCCAATCGATTAGATTTTCACCTAAAAGATCTTGATATTCCCCTTTATCCTTCGCAGCTTTCTGTAAGGCCGCAAAAACTACAGATTTGATTATATAATCTCTGTCATTTTTTCGGCTCTGCTTCATTGGTAGCCCTTCACTTTGACAGTGTTTAAGAATACCGTAGCCAGACTCAGCCGATAAATCCGGAATACAATAAAAGGCATTACCAATTCCATAATCATCAAGATCATAGTAATTTCCTTCATACATCGCCTTATCGTAAAGTCCATCAAAAATTTCCAATACAGAACTATGACTTACACTTACGCGGCGGTCGACCAGCCCCACGGCATGACCACCACTATTCAATAGTGGGGAACCCGAGTTACCTCCTATCACCGGACAATTATACATTCCAAAAGAAGGAGCATTTTCTTCACCGGTTAGACGTGTAAAAGTATTAGAATTAGACACCTCACATTTATAGGTATCTAGTTTAAACTCGTACTCCCCTTGGCTACTAAAAAAGAGACGCTTTTTTTGATTCACCGAAACTGAGCGCAGAGTCTCGCCCATTTTGGGAGGAACTCGTTCAATATCAATTGGATCGATGTCAGTAACTTTTTCTGTAAGTCGAAAGTAAGCGTAATCAATACTTCTTGTATACTGACCTTCTCCCCCACTTTGATATCCTTTTATCAAATGTGAGACTTTGTAGATCTTTCCCTTCTCTCCATCTTTATCTAAGGTTTTAAAAAACGTATCTCGTACTGGTTGATTGAAATTGCCTGGAGTGTAATGACTCACGCAATGCATGTTAGCCACAACAACATCTTCTTGATGAAGCCATCCTGTGCATCGACTCAAAAATCGCTTCCCAGTCACATCTTCGCGAATATAGGCCAAAAGACCCACCGAACCACTGCACTCTTTAGAGGTGGATTTATCTCCACAGGTCAATTCAATTTGACTCGGCTCGAAAAACGAATCGATTTCAATTTCACCCTCCCGACCAAAGGGATTAAGATCACAAGCCGTGATCAAAAGCATTGGAGTCACTAAACACATCAATATCGAATTAGCTTTTATCGTTTTCATCGTCGTCACCTTAGAATGTATAGTTCACACTGATTTTAGTAGTAGGAATAGAAACTGACCCAATGGGTACAAATGAATCCTCATCTTTTATCGAAAAATTATTTTGAGCCACAGACAGATCGATAGACCAATCCTTGTTGTATTGATAACCCAACCCTAACAAGGGGCTCAACTTTCCTTCAAACGACAAACCAATGGCTTGCAAACCAAAGCCTAAACCCGGAATATGCAAACCCGCATAACTATAAAACTGGTTATTGATTGTATATGTGAGGGCGGTTCCAATTTGAAATATACTAAAATCATCGCTTGTATACAAAGTCTCTTCATTTAAGTTGCCATTCATTAAAGCGATCCGAACTAGAATTCCTAAATTTTTCTTGATGGAGTTCCACTCATACTGAGGAGAATCAGAGCTTCGATAAGATTTAGGAATTTTCAACCAGTTGATTTCAAAACCAGAAAGCGACTGACTCTCAGTAGAGTACCCGGTCCTTTTATTAACAATTTTTATAGGAGCCCCCACACCCAATCCAATTTGAAATCCTTTCGCGAGATTGCTATCCTGCTTCTTAGTCATGGCCAACACCCCATAATAGCTCGGAGGCTCTTGTCGTTCATTTACGTTAGATGATTGCTCTTGTATCCTTTGAGCACTTGTCTTTTGTATGTTTGGAGCTGGGGCCGCAAAAGACCATTGAGTCCATAAACTGGCAATAAGCCACAAAATACAGTTTCGCCACAGATTCATTTTTTCCATATCTACTTGGTCTCCTCAACGTCATCGCAAAGTTAAATTTTTCCGACTTTAGTGCAAGTTAAAGACCAACCACCCGACTTCAATCTATCTAAATTTAACCTGTAATATTAAACACTTATTAGTCCAAGTAGAAATTACAGCCCATGAAGTTTCTTCCCCCTAGGACCAACGACGATAGTCATTCTAAAAAGGTGCCTGACGCTTTTTCAGTCCATACTGCCTTATTTTTATAGATTG
>JAGRAG010000417.1 GCA_020435025.1 Bdellovibrionales bacterium
AAGGCTTTGTTAGAGAGCTGGAATCAAAGCCTTGAATTAAGACTTGTTGGATTTCTCCAGGATGAACCTTTTTCTTAAGCTCCACCGTCCAATTGTCAGGCGTCACCACGCGACCATTTTTTAATCCCAAGCCCTACTTTGTTGTTCCGATCTGCTTCATCACTTCCTGCTGGTAACGGATCTCACTCAATCGTCGAAGCTCCTTCGCTCGATGTGCGATTTCAGCTCCATTGACTTTATGGGGCAGACGAACAGCATAGGTCCCTTGCCGTTCACTATAAGGAAACACATGAAGACGGCTCCAAGGGGTTCGCATCAATCTCTCGACCGTATCCTGAAATTGCTCCTCTGTTTCTCCCGGAAAACCGACAATCACATCCATTCCGATAAAAACTCCCGGCACCGCCTCATCCAATCGATTTAGTACGTCTTCAACATCTTGGGCAAGATAGTTTCGTTTCATATCTTTTAACACCGAATCATTCGCACTTTGAATACTCATATGAAAGTGAGGACACATACGTGAGTCTTTATACAGATCTAAAAGTCGATCCGTGATTTCTGGTGGCTCTAAACTTGAAATACGAAATCGAGGCATCTTTGTTTTTCCAAGAAGAGCCTCCATTAAGGCTTCTAACGGCTCTCCATCAGATTCGTAATCACCTATGTGAATTCCGGTGATGACCACTTCTTTCACGCCCTGATCATATAGCTGATTCACTTTCAAGACTAAATCTCGAATCGAAATACTTCTGCTTTTTCCTCTTGCAAATGGAATCACACAGTAAGTGCAAAAGCTATTACAGCCATCTTGCACTTTCAAAAAGGCTCTGGTGTGCTCCTTCTCCTGCCCGCCTCCGGCCTCTAACTCCAGCTTCTTAAAAATATTCGATTTGAAAACACGTTCCCGGCTCTCTCCAACGAGGTATTTTTTTATTATGGTCTCCAACTCTCCTTTATGAGAGTTGGCAACGATCAGATCCACACCACGCATCTCTGCAAATTGATCCGTATCGACCTGAGCTGCACACCCTGTCACAACAATCATCGCAAAAGGGTCTTTGGCTTTGATTCGCCGGATCTGCCTTTCTGCCTCTCGGGTCGCTTGAGCCGTTACGGCACAGGTATTAAGAATATGAATCTTCGGCTGTTCACCTTGGGTTACAAGCCTCGCAGCGGCCAGACGACTCTCTAAAAGACCGGTGTCGTAGGTGTTCACCTTACAACCAAAGGTATGAAATTTGGGAGTCTGTTGATTTTTCAAAGAATCCATCCACCACCCACAAGTTGTCGATCCCGATAAAAAACAGCTGCCTGACCGGGTGTCACAGCTCTTTGGGGCTCGGTAAATGAAAGGCGCCAGATTCCTTTTTTATCGGTGCGATTTAAAATCGCTGGAGATCCTTGATGTTGAAAACGAATCTTCACTCGAAGCTCTTCTCCTTCATCGATCTCATCTAAAAAATTTAAGTTATAAATCTCCAAATCTTTTGAATACAGATGCTCCTCCAGACCCAACCACACCGTGTGATCTTCACTATCAATTTTCACCACGTAAAGAGGATCCGTCGAACTGACTCCCAGACCCTTTCTTTGACCATAAGTGAACCGGTGAATTCCAGAGTGCTCTCCTAGCACTTCCCCGCTTGGATAGTGCTTCAAAAGTCCGGCTCGCAAATCTACAGGATCCGCATGAGACTCTACAAACTGCGCATAACCGGATTTTCCAATAAAACAGATTCCTGTCGAATCCCGCTTATCCGCAACAGGAAGCCCCTTTTCTTTAGCGTACTGGCGAAGCTGTGGTTTTTCCCAATTCCCCACGGGAAATAAGAGTTTTGGGACAATCTCTGGCTTCAATGTAAAAAGAAAATAGGTTTGATCCTTCCAGCTGTCTGCCGAAGTCACGATTCCCGGGCGTTGACTCGGAGAAGGAAGGATCTGCGCATAGTGGCCGGTCGCCAAATAATCACAATCTAACTCCTCCATTTTCTGAATCAAATGATCGAATTTCAAATAAGTATTGCAATTCACGCAAGGAATGGGAGTTCGGCCCTTTAAATAGGTAGCCACAAAGTCATCGATCACCTGCTCTTTAAATTTGGCTTCGCAGTTCATTACATAAAACGGAATGTGTAAGTGATCGGCAACAGCCCGGGCATCATCGACATCAGTACTAGAACAACAAGTCCCATGTCCTTCTTGAATATCGCATTCTGACTGAGAGTAGTCCCAAACCTGCATAGTGATTCCCACAACGTCATAACCCTGTTCCACAAGTAAAGCCGCCGCAACGGAGCTGTCCACGCCACCGCTCATGGCAACCAAGACTCTTCCTTTCTTCTGCACCGATCTCGTGTCACTGAACATCTTTTACCTCACTAGAAATTCGACGCAATCGAACGACGACTTCTTTTAATATATCCACAAACCGATCTATCTCTTCTTTGGTATTTTCCCAACCCAAACTCAGTCTCAATGAGGACTGCGCCTCTGCTCGACTCAATCCCATAGCTAACAATACGGGGCTTGGCTCGGGACTCCCCGAGCTACAAGCGGCTCCGGTACTCACCGAAACGCCTTTCATATCTAAGTTCATTAATAGCGTCTCTCCATCGACCCCTTCAAGAACGAGGCTGGAAGTATTACCCAGTCTTTTACTTTCTTTGGCCGTCACTTTCACATGATCCATTTCATCAAGAATGCGGGCTTCTAGATGATTTCTTAAGTCCCGCACTAAACCAGCTTTCTGGTCTACCAACTCTAAGGATTTTGAAACTTCTCCGAAAGCATGAATTGCTAAAATATTTTCCGTTCCAGCTCGTCGTCGACGCTCCTGAGCCCCACCATGAATCAGAGGCTCCAAAGCCACCCCTTTTTTCACATAAAGTGCTCCCGCTCCTTTTAACGAGTAAAACTTGTGCCCTGAAAAACTCGCGGAATCCACGCCCCATTTTTTAACATCGACAACCGCTTTTCCCAAAGACTGAACCGCATCACAGTGAAAGTGAGCTCCCACTGCGTGCGCCATTTTCACCATTTTTTCGATCGGGAAAATCGTTCCCGTTTCATTATTGGCATACATTACGGACACTATAGATGTCTGTTCTGAAAGGTGGCTTTCGTAAAATTCTAAATCAATCTGTCCCTCTCGATCGACAGGAATCACGTCGACTTCGGCTCCCATTCGACTTAAAAACTGAGCTACCTGAGTGACACTAGGATGCTCCACCGCACTGATCAGTATGTGGTTTCTTTTTTCCGCAAATTCTGAAAAAAGGCGGTGGAAATAAAGCCCTTTAAGAGCGAGATTGTTGGATTCGCTTCCACCGCTTGTAAATATCAATTCCAATGGGTGGCAGTTAATAGATTGAGCGAGTTGCTTTCTGGCCTGTCTGAGAACATTTTTGGGTCCACGCCCCGTCCAATGAATGGAGCTGGCATTTCCCCAGTCATTCAGCCATTCAGAAGTCGCCTCTCTTACCGCTATAGACAACGGAGTCGTCGCATTGTGATCCAAGTAAATCCGCTCTGGATCTTTAAAAATATTCATATCTTACACACTGGGCGGTTAAAGGCCACCCCCTACGTGGCCCATTTGTGCCACAGCGCAGGAGAAGCGGTCAAGAACGAATGTGATTTGTATCAATATTAGGCCGAAATCGAAGGTTTAAAACCTATTGGCTTCCTACGGTCAAAAGCCCTTTTGAATAATCTGCTCTAATTCTTTCCGAACCTCAGGTAAACCGTCTCGTACTTCAGCAAATAGGGCTTCTGCTCGCTTGCGGTCGGTATTTTTACCAAAAGACTCTATGGCCTCTAACTTGACCGTTAACTCATCCTCAAAAAAGTTGCGAAGTTGGCCTTTTAAACGGTGAGCTGCGTACTGCACGTCTTCAAAGGATTCATTTTTTAGCCCACTTTCAATTTTTAGCAACAGCGAGGGCAGATCGGCATCAAACAACTCCACTAAACTCGCAAGAAGATCACGGTCCCCAGAGACCAGCTCTTCTAGTTTCTTTACATGAATCATTTTTTCTCGCTTTAAAAATATATAAAATTCTAACGTTAAAATGTAAGATAGTTCAACTGATTAAG
>JAGRAG010000418.1 GCA_020435025.1 Bdellovibrionales bacterium
TGTGGCGTTGACCTTATTTTCGATGAAAAAAATATGACCCTTTCGGTATCGGGCTTTGATCCCGTTCGCCGAGAACTCGCTCGTGCTTCCATGGAAAAAATGATGCACGATAAAGATCTCAATCCTCAGAGAATCGAGTCACTTATTGAAAAAACTAAAAAAGATTTGTTTAAAAAGATTCGAAAAAGTGGAGAGACCTTTGCAAAAGAACTCCACCTAGAAAATATGAGCCCTGAGATAAAAAACACCATGGGGGCTCTCATGTACCGTTACTCTTTCTCACAAAACCAGTATTTTCATTGTACAGAAGTAGGCTATCTCTGTGGAATGCTCAGCAGTGAACTCGGCCTGTCATTAAAAGATGGACGTCGAGCCGGTGGACTACATGATATTGGAAAGTCTATGGACCATTCTATTGATGGAGGTCATGCAGTCATTGGTGCTGACTTTATTGAAAAACACGGAGAGGCAGAACACATAGTCCATGCCGTTCGTGCGCATCACTTTGATGAAACCCCATCTACGGAACTGGCCTATTTAGTTATTGCCGCTGACGCCATATCTGGAGCTCGCCCAGGAGCACGAAGATCAACGGCAAATACCTACATGCAAAAAATGGAGGACTTGGAGGTAGCGGCGTCAAGTTTTCAAGAGGTGATCGACACATTAATTCTCAGTGCCGGACGTGAAGTACGCGTCCATGTCGATGGTGAGAAAGTGAAGGACTTAGAGGCTATGCACCTCAGTAAAAAAATTGCACAAAAGATTGAAAGAGACTGCTCTTATCCTGGAACCATAAAAGTGACCGTCGTTCGCAAAACACAAGCCGTAGAGTATGCTAAGTGATTAAAGATAGAAACGTTCAAGTTATTGTCATTTTTTTTGTGATTCTCGCTTCGACCATTCTGTTTTTAAAACCCTCTAATGAAGACTTAGTGACACAAAATCTACAAAAACTTTCGAAAAGTTTAAGCTTCGACGAAACTATTGAGGAAAAGCAGCGAAATCAAAAGATTTCTCAGTTCTTAGAGCTCTTTTCATCAAAATCCCTAGATATTTATATCAAACCCAAATTTCGAACTGCGCTCACTATTGAAGATACTGCTGCCCTTGAACTAAAGACTGAGTCACTCTTATCGTTAGTAAGAGCTTTCGAACTGAGCTTTCATAACTTGAACGTAAAAATAATGGATTCAGGTGAAAAGGCTCAGATTAAGACCGATGCCAAAATCCGCCTTAATTCGACAGATCCGGAGATCCTGGCTCCGATGACCTTTGGGTTTATAAAATCCAGTGGACAATGGAAAATACAAAAAGTGAGTACTCCTGAAAATAGCGAACTAGAAATTTAAGGCTTCTTATAAATCGCGCCCAATGGTTCCTAAATTTCTTTAGAGAGCTTATCTAATGCCCATAGTACGACAGACTGATCTTTTTGAACTAAAGCCTTTGCTTCAAAAATTAACTCGACAGCTCTTGAATAAGAAATAAGCGATCCACTTCTTTGCTCTTGTATAGAGATTAAATAGCGAGCCGCTCGGTCTATTAACTTACCATTACTCGGCCGCACCCAAGTCATTTGATTTCCTATATATCGTTGAAGCCTCCCCATCACTAACGTAGAGTGCATGTTTAATAGCATCTTCAATAAAATATGTTCATAGAGCAATCCTTGCTGAGGCTTCGGTATCGACCAATTTTCCTCTTCTAAAGACCAATCGATCCTTTCGTTTTTATTTTTAATGGAAAACAAAATCTGTTCCTGCAGTTGTAAGTAACTCTGGCGAACCCCTTTCACTTTACAGCTAAAATCAAAACTCAATAGATACTCTTCAGTCGTTTCAATATCAATTTCTTTCCAATCTAGACAACGGGGCTTCCGGCAAAGAAGAGACTCCCATGCCTCAATAGGAGTGTCCGTTCTATCAAGCATCACATAGCTCAATGAAGGTCTGCCAAATTTGAGCTGTTCTCCTTTCAAAGGCTCAAACGGAGTGAGACTAAAAGTCGGAGAACGTTCCGTCGTGTCTGTAAACACGGTCATGGCATAATCGGCGGCACTGTACAAAAGATAACCACTCTCAAGATAAATCCTACTCTCTTTTTCAATAAATCCCTTAAGAGGTTCGACAGCGAATCGCGAGTACTCCTCGTAAAAAGACTTTAATGATTGGTCCATCTGATCTTTGTTCTTAGACAAAAGGGCTAATCCAACAACTAATTCTAAGGCCGTACTGGCTTGCATTCTTGTCGATCCAGAAAGAGCCATGGGACCCACAAAATATTCTTGATCGACAATCTTAGGGTTATTGAAAACTTTTGCAGATCTTTCAACTCTCTGAAGAAGCATCTCCCGCGGATTACAATACAAAAAGAATGTGGGCCTTTGAGTCAATTCTGCTGCTCGAAGTGCAGCTCCAATCACATAAGGAGTTTCCCCTCCCTCGGTAACAGCAATCAACAAATCCCCTTGCCGAAACCCCACCTGTTCAAGATGTCTTGCTCCGTATTCTGGATAGTCTTCAAAGCCTTCTAGAGAATGAACTAGGGCAATATCTCCACCAGCCATAAAGGAAAAAACCTGTTCGGATCCAGGATGCAACCTCCTCCATAGAGCTTCGATGGTTAAGGCCAATCGTCCCGTGGCTCCACACCCACAAATAAAAACCCGATCGCCCCCCAAAAAAGCTTGCTGTACTTCATCAAAAAGTTGATGAATTTTATCAGTATTTTTTAGCAAGACCTCAAGAACATAAAGATCCAATCTTTTTAGCTCTGACAACGCTTTTGGTAAATCATGTTGAGACCACTCCGAAAGGTTTCTTGTCTCAGGATGAGAGCTTTCTGTAGGAAGAGTTCCTAACTGATACTTTTCCGCTTCCTTGAGAAATTTTTCTGCTTGATTCTTCCAACTCAACGAATCACCCTCTTCTTCGATAACATTGTAGGTATTAACATTGGAGCATGGATCTCAAAACCTGTCTACGTCCTCTCTAACTCCGTATTACGACTCCATGCTCTTTTCTAAAATGTCTTATTTCGTTAATTGATTTTACACTGTCGAAAACTCGTCATTAAATTTAAAAAATCTCAAAATGAATCCATCTCCAGACCATTGTCCTGGCACTCGAGTTGCTATTAAAGCGGTTAGGGAAAATGAGGAGGAGATTATGAATGCAAATCGGAAACGATTTCTAATTTGCCTATCTTTGGTAACTTTTAGCGTCGGATGTTCCGACGTCGAATTTGAAGATTATATACCAGAACAACCGACTAGCCTGTCACAACCACCAGAGTTGGAAACACCGGCTATCATACCGCCCGTCTTTAAAAGCGAAGAGTTTGTACAAGGCGCAATGACTCGACCTATCGATATCCTCTTTGTGGTCGACAACTCTCCATCAATGGTTCAAGAGCAAGAAGAGATGGGAAAAAGGATCGAGAGTTTCTTAAGCGTTCTTGAAAATGTCGACTGGAAAGTCGGGTTTACCACAACAGACGTCAGCTCTGGAAATTTTGGCCTGAAAGGTGACCTTTTAAAAATTGAAGGCACCAATAAATACTTCCTAGAAAAGAACGACAGTGATTACAAGGAGAAGTTCTTAAAGACAATTCAGAGAAAGGAGTCGGACTGCTTTATAGACTGTCCGTCATCTGACGAACAGCCTTTACTTGCAGCGATTCTAGCCATGAGCAAGCACAACTCTTCAAACGCTGGTTTCTTCCGCAGTCATGCGGACATTGCCATTGTCATCTTATCCGACGAAGATGAAATGAGCAGTGGACCCAGTGCCGCTACAAAACCTATCGACGTCATCAAAACCGTTCAGTCCATTTGGCCGGGTCAAAAACGAATGAAAGCTTACGGAATAGCAATTGAGCCAGGCGACTTCAATTGCTTGAGAGAAAATTCAAATGGCAATTATGGCAACTTAATTGCCAACCTTGTTCAAGTTACTGGTGGAGTGCTAGGCAGCATTTGCTCAAAGAACTATGGTGAGTCGTTAAAGAAAATTGGCGAGTCCGTGCTCCATCTCACCCAAGTGATTGAACTCAATGAAGCTCCTGATCCAGACCAAATAAAAATAGCCTTTGTCCCTGACACTCAAGATGTGCATTGGGAAGTACGAGGCAAAGAGATTCACTTTGCAAATCCTCCAAAAATTGGAACAAAAATTATCGTTAGTTATGCAGCTAAATGATCTAAACGACACCCATTCGTTGCGAAGAAATTCCTTCAGAAGATTTGTATGTAGTTGTTATTCTTCAAAAGCGAATTTGGGTGGTGCGCTACTCACAGAGTGAGCGGCGTTTCAGTCTGTGCGGCCCGACCCACCCTGTTTGAGTCTTTTAAGGGGTAATGACTACATGCAAATCTTCTGAAGGAATTGCTCGGCAATGAATGGGTGTCGTTTAGAAGGATCTCAATCGGTAGAACCGAAATGTGCCACAAAGGGGGATACTCCTCAGACCTCGTTCCATCGAGTTTTTCGAATCTGGATAGAACCCACAAGAACTTCGCTGAATATTTATGAGTTCCTTAATAACTTGAAAAACGAGGTTTTCATATTCCCGTTCTCAGGTTATGATTTTCACTGAACAACTCTAAGGAATTCGTGCAACCATGCAAAATTATCCGGATTGTGACTACAATTTTTACCTTCAGGCATCATCTCTGCAAAGGAATAAAAAGAAAACCTCGTTGGTTTTATGGCTCACCGTTGTCACTATGGTTATAGAGATTGCCGCAGGAGCCATAACCGGATCTATGGCCTTGATGGCCGACGGCTGGCATATGGCAACTCATGCTGCAGCTTTATTTATTGCTTTTATCACTTACTATTTAGCAACTTCAAAAAAAGTGGCGAATAATCTTAATTTTGGTGGCGGAAAAATCATTCCATTAGGGGGCTACACCAGTGCTCTTTTTTTACTAGTCATGGTTTTTTGGATTGCCTATGAATCTTTTGAAAGACTCCTGAATCCGATTGAGGTTCACTATCGAGAAGCTCTGTTTGTGGCGATTGTGGGCCTAGTTGTCAACTTGGTTTCCGCTTTTATATTAGGCCACGATCACAGTAACTCCCACACATCCGATGAGGCTGGCTCTTTTCATGAAAGTCATAGCCACCATCATGGGCACTCTCATAGTCACGATCACAATCTAAAGGGAGCCTACATCCATGTGCTTGCCGACGCAGTCACCTCAGTTGGGGCTATTATGGCCCTGCTTCTGGCCCCTTATTTTCAATGGCCATGGTTAGATCCGATGATGGGTCTTGTGGGCTCTTTGGTCATTCTTTGGTGGGCCATTGGCCTATTGAAAGCGACCAGTTGGGAACTTTTAGATGGTCACGCCCTATCGATTGACTACAATCAGGTAAAACATCAACTTCTAGATTTAGGTGCTGACGTTGTTGACCTTCATATTTGGAAAATTGCTCCAGATGCGCATGCTGCGGAAATAGTCCTGATTGATCACAAAAATCTTGGTTCTCTTCACTATAAAAAGTTAATTAAACACAATTTTCCAATTGATCATGTAGGCATTGATATAAGCTCTCCTCCAGGTTCTTCAGAATCCCCTCATCTTTAAAATCCGTAAATGTGCATTTTTAGTTATGGATCAATATTTAAGG
>JAGRAG010000419.1 GCA_020435025.1 Bdellovibrionales bacterium
TAGAAAAATCGATTTCCATATGGATCACTGAACCTGGAAAGTCTATCTTTTGGATACTTTGCCTGTGTATCAGCCAATAAAAGTCATTGGGGTCTTCATTGGCGGCCACCTTTGCTACAAAGAGCAATTGATTTATGTTCTTGTCATGAGGTAAAGGTCCCACGTATCGATCTTTGTCTCTTGTGTCGTCATATCGTCTTGGAATAGCGAAGTCTTTGGTTTTCTGTGTTGTGGCAATCGGTATATGGTTGACAACGGCTCGGTAGACTCCAGTCACTGCTGGATTTCCACTTTCATCCCTTACAGAGTTGTACTTTACAAAAGTCATTTCAATTTCTATTGGAGGAACACCATTAAGCTGATAGACGCGAGTTCGAGGGTGCAGTCCCATATAAAAATGCTGATTGTCTGTGTATCCATCATTAGCCGAAGAAGTCAGTCTTTGATCTGTATTGGGGTTTAGCCCTCGCAAGAGTTCGTGGAGATCTAAAATGTTATCTGAATCGGAATCGATCTTCTTAGTGTTGGTCTGAATCGTTTTTTCTTCGCAATCATTTAAAGAGTCCCCATCGCGGTCGTAGTCGGCATCACAACTGACGCTTCGACATCCGTGCAAATGAAAAAATCCATCGAGACAGGGCGACTGACTTCGAGGATCGAGTGGGTCGAATCCAAGAGAAGCCTCTTGCTCATCAGAGAGTCCGTCGCCATCACTATCAGATACAAGGTTACCGTATGCATCTATGTAAGCATTCAGGTTCAGAACATAAAGGTCATCTAGTCTATAGGTTAAATGGGTTCCTCCCAGTGCTAATACCGAAAAAGGAGGTTCAGGACCTAAAATAGCGGCCTGAAAATATTCTTTATTTTCTTTGTATATTTCATCAAAAATATTCAATTCCGGAGTGGGACGATCCCATACAGGAACCAGATCCGGATGAATTTTTACTAAATGCATTGTCAGAGTCGCACCTTGATAGCCTTTGGGCATTTTAATAATTGTGTCGAGTTGTTGGGCGATCAAGTTGTACTTATTGTTTGCCGGATCACNNAAATGTCTTTTTAAAGTTATTGTAAATCTCTGATTCACAGAATGTCTTGGGGCAGACTGGGTAGCAGTAATTGTAGTTTTGGCAGGCAGGATGTGCGGGTTCAGCTTCACAACTCATGGGGCAGCCCACTTCTCTTTTTACTATTTCTAGATAGGGTTCTATGGGTTTAAACACCCCGTCTGAGAGATATATAAATCGAAAGGGAGTGGTCTCAAGTTTTTCTTGAGACTTTAATAAATCCATCTCTTCACGAATGAGATCGGCCGCTTTAGTAAGGGTAGGGAGAGGAACCGTGGTTCCCATTTTTTCTGGTGATTTATAGACGCCTGTTTGAGTGATGGCCAAATCTCTTTTATGCTCATTTAACAAGATGTCTTTCCAACCTTGTACTTGATTTAAATTCAAAAAAGCAAATCGATTCGCTAAGTCAGCTTTATCTTCACTATTGGGGCGTTCGTGCATACCGCCGGAAAAAGGAATAAGTGCCACTTTTATGTCATCGCCAGAGGGATCCGCGAGCGCGCCCTTTAGTTCATCCAGCCAGGCTTGAATCACTTGGTAGCGATCGGCTTCTTGGTCTGCACCCACTTTGGGGTTGCAGTTTTGGATCCCTGCTGTAAGTGGCTGCGGTTTTGGGGTGGGTCCATCTAGATCGACATCGCATCTTTGCCAGAGCATCGAAAAGCTTTGATCCACAAATATAATGAGCCGCATTTGCGGTGCCTTGGTCTTGGGTGGTGGAAGTTGAGAGGTAAGCGCTGTTGAGACAGAGGTCACGTCCGTCGAGGGAAACGCTTCTAGCCGCACATCCGAGCAGTTCATAAAAACAGATACGGAAATGGCAAAGATGAGTAATGAAACGATCCCTTGGATCCATCTAGGGTACAAAGTCTTCCCCACAAGCACCTCTGTTACAGTCAATGACACGAAACGAAATGTCGATTACAAGCAAGAGGAACTTCCGCTCAGATTCGACAAATGTATTCCGTAGAACCTATCGGATGTCTCACCTTAGGACTTAAGGAGACTGTCGCCAAACGGCCTGAATTATTTTGTTTTCAAAGCTGAGCAATTGCGACAGCCTCTTTAGATGATGTGGTAACGCTCATCGATATTAAAGAATCAGATGGGACCATTGGTCCCGGTCGTAAAACGCAATGCAAACAATGCCACATAGAATTCCGTCTCATATCGAG
>JAGRAG010000420.1 GCA_020435025.1 Bdellovibrionales bacterium
TCCGCAATTAAAGGGAGCAGTTTAAGGGATATACGTTTCAAATATAGAATCTTTAACCTTAAGACCCGCCTGAGTATCCGTTCGAAGATCATTCTTTCTTAACACCTGATAACTATATCTATATACAGCTTTTCCATTAGGACTATCTTGATAAGTTTGCAAATAATAAATGAGTACGACATTCTCACCGGCCTTATGAGCCAATCCCGGAAGCGTGTTCTCCACAGAAACCTCCAAGGTTTCATAAAGAGGCAAAGTATTCATCTTAAATCCATAGCAAGTTTTTATATCATCTTTGCTTTCTGGCCAGTAGTCCGCATCATACGCCGCTTGTTGAGAGTCTCGAACCAATGGATTCCGATGTTGGTAAATCTGTTCTCCAGCTTGTTCTTCAAAGTCATATTGAACAGAACTTAAATTGTTAGGATTCATGGCAAAAGATCGCGTTCTCGTAAAGAACACAAAAGTCTCTACTCCATCTATAATTCCATCATAGTCTGTATCTGGATTTAGTGGGTCTCCATGAATCATTTGTGGATTTGCATTAGGGTCTTCATTTTCTATGAATCGCTCTTCACAATACGTCAAAAGATCTAAGTCAAAGTCCGATCGGTCCGTACAAGGTGGCAAATCCTTTTGATAGCGATGATGCAACCAGTGAAAATAGTCCCCGTACCCGTCACCAAAGCTAAAGCGATTTCTGGGATCAAATCCAAATTTTTGCAATTCTACTTCATCCTTATCGCACATTCCGTCTCCGTCCGAATCTGTAGCGATCGATCCATCCAAACAAAAGCCTGCACTAATATTATATACGAGAAGTGTTTTCAGTTGCCAAGGCTCATAATCAGGCTTAATGATCAGATCATTGAAGTCCCAATTTTCATTTTCCTCGAAATTAACATACTTTCCTTTACCCCGCTTCGACATTCTCTTAAGAAGGTCTTTGGCATCATCTCCGTTCGGGCCATAAAAAGCAGTACTCAAATAAATTCGCTTTCCACCAACAGAAACAATATCATCAACTAGTTGATCCAGAGTCTCTAAATCGTAGTCACCAAAACTAGGAAACCCTATATCTGAGTTCATATCCAGATCGGTTGGCTCGCCATCGGAAATGAAAAAAACAATATACGTCACGTCCGCATCTCTGTTCTTTGCAATGTCATTAGCTATAAGACTTCTTCCCATACCGAGACCAGATTGA
Organism: Bdellovibrionales bacterium; assembly: GCA_020435025.1. Classification (GTDB taxonomy): domain Bacteria; phylum Bdellovibrionota; class Bdellovibrionia; order Bdellovibrionales; family UBA1609; genus JAGRAG01. The sequence continues at coordinate 1,208 of JAGRAG010000420.1, forward strand.
TAGGGTGTCCCTCCGCCATCACCTTCACTGCTAATACGGCGAGCAGCCTTAATTGCTGACGACTGACTAGGTGTAAACCCAGGAGCTCCCGATTCATCCGTTGTATAAGCTTCGGCGCCATCTCCAAATACGACCACGCCATATTGCAAAAACTCCGATTCTTTTTGCGACAACACAAAAGATTCAATATTGCCAGATCGTTTTTTTCCTCCTGGATCTGTGTCTGCATTACTTCCGGATTTATCGACTATAAAAAGAAATTTCGTAGACTTCAAAACCTCATCTGGTTCAGAGATGCAAAAGTCACCTTTACTTTCCACGGCCACGACAGGCTTCTCTGGAGCCACCAAACTAACATCTGAACATGCTACAAGATGGAAAGAGAAAGCTATTAGAATAGTCCAAACAATCTTATTTTTAGTTGAAACTTTACCCATTACACTTCCCCTCACCCTATCACTTAATCCCAGTAAAACTATCAGCAATAGCTATGCCACTTTTGCAACCCCTTTATCCATGTAGGTTTCGGAGCTTTACATTTAAAAAAAAATTAAAGAAATTTATATTGGATTTGAAATCAAAAAAAAACGGCAACGACCTTCAAAAACTCTTAATGACGGCAAGGTATAGTGATAATCTAGACCATAGTCCCATCCAAATGAGACCTCTGTAAATTTTTAAAAAAGTGTCAAACATAGATAGTGATATAACTATTTCTTCAAAAAAATCAAAATTAAGAATTCAATGTCTTTACCTAGGACTAAACATTCTTCCTAGACCGTTTCCGGAGAAACTTTTTGGATATTTCTTTAAAACCCACCAGTCTAAAAACCGATGAAATCTTAAACACATAATCTATTGGGAAGGCCTTTGAATATGAGTCAAAACGATTTCGATGATTTTGAAAAAGAGCTAAAATACGGATTTATTGAAGAGTCCGAAACACTATTAGAAGAAGCGGAACAAGCCTTACTGGATTTAGAAAATCAAAGCAACCAAATGGAAATCATCAACCACTTATTTAGAGTGGCTCACAACATAAAGGGCACTGCTAGAGCTGTCGGATTTGGTGATCTCGCCGAATTCACACACTCAATCGAAAGTCTTATTTTAAAGATTAAGGAAAGTGAAATTGGAGTAAGCGACAATGTCATTTCTGTTCTACTAAGTTCCTTTGACGAAATTAGAAAAGCTATCGGCGAACTAAAAAATGACCCATGTGCTTCTACCCACTTTGAAGAAGCCACTCATAAAATTATTCAGCTTTCCAATTCTGAGGTAAATGGCTACCGCTCTCCTGATGAAATCGGCCCTGAACAGAGAATCGCTACTATTTCAGAACAGTCCTCTCCAGAGCTGCCTGAAGATGAGTCTGCATTTATAGACATGGAAGATGGTTCTGAAGAATTTGACCTATCTGACCTCGATGAGACGACAGATGATTTTGAAATTGATCTAAGCAACCTAGACAAGATCGACTCAACTGACATCGTTTCTACATCGATTTCCGAAGGAGAACCTGACCCTTATAGACCTTTAAAGCAACCAACACCTCCGTCAGCCATGACCGAAGAAGATTCCCCTCTACCAGTTAGGAAACAAGCATATGCTGAATCTTTAGATCAAGAGCCCCGAGCACCTCAACATTTTGAATCGATTGCTCATCCAACTGAATCTGAACTAAATCGTATTTTTTCAAACGATGCTGAAACAGATTCTAATTTAGTTCAGAACGAATTGAAATTTGAAAGTAAAAGCAATACTAAGCAGATGAGTATGGCCGGCTCTCAGCAGAAGGAAAGAAAAAAAGAAAAGTCAGATGAGGCGATTGTTATATCCGACAAGAATGCTCCTACAAAAGCAAAGGTTATGGAGTCACCTGCAACTGAAACAGATGCTGTTTCAGAAAGCCTAGAAATGTCTTCCTCTGCCAAAGAAGTAGACCACATCGTTAATCAAATATCAAAACAACAACAGAACTTGGAAGAAACCATTCGAAATTCGGAATCTGATTCTCCACCTTCGAACCCAGAAAGAGTACAATCTTCATCAACTTCGCAACAAAAGTCTACTGGAAGTGGCTGTGTCGAAGAAACGCTGCGAGTAAAGCTTTCTCGATTAGAGGCACTTAACAATTATGCTGGAGAGCTGGTCATAATACAGAGTGTATTAGCTCAACACCAAAATGAGGTAAGGTCTCAACTTGTTATAAAAACACTGAACCAGCTTTCAAAACTCTCAAAAGAGATCCAAGAACTATCAATGAGTCTGCGAATGGTCCCCTTGAGACCAACCCTTCAAAAAATGCAAAGAATTGTACGAGACACATCTAAAGCACTTAGCAAAAAAGTAGACCTCGAGCTCATAGGTTCTGAAACGGAAATCGACAAAACAATTTTAGAGAAACTCAATGACCCTCTTACCCATATTGTACGAAATGCCGTTGATCATGGAATAGAATCGCCCGAAAATAGAGTCTCCTTGGGAAAAAATGAAACCGGAAAAATCACGATTTCTTGTTTTCACGAAAGCAATAACCTAGTTATTGAAATTAAAGATGATGGGCAAGGGCTGAACCCTCAAAAGTTAAAAATGAAAGCTATTGAAAAAGGACTGACCTCTAAAGACTCGAATTTAACAGACGAAGAAACTTTTCATCTCATTTTTCACCCTGGATTCTCAACAAAAGAGGAAGTTACCGAAGTTTCAGGAAGAGGCGTGGGGATGGATGTTGTCCATACAAATATCAAAGAGCTCAACGGTTCAGTTTCATTGACTTCTGAATCAGGTGAGGGAAGTACTTTCAAAATTATACTACCCTTAACTATGGCCGTCATTGACGGCATGATCACACAAGTGGGACCTGAAAAATATGTTTTTCCAATATCTCAAGTCCACGAAACCGTCCGACCCTGTGACGGTCAGATTACAGAAATAACAGGTTTGGGACGGGTCCTCAGCCTTAGAGGTGAAAATATTCCTCTAAAAAGTGTCGCTAAAGAACTCAACCGACCATTTAAAGAAACTCATTCCATTGAAAAGCAGATCGCAGTCATTGTAGAAAGCAACGGCAGCAAAGCTGCTCTTCTTGTTGACGACATATATCACCAACAACAAGTCGTAGTAAAATCACTGGGAGAAGAAATTGAAAACAAAAATGGATTTGTCGGCTCCTCAATACTGGGTAATGGACTGCCTGCCTTTATATTAGATCTACATACTATAGCAATACCGAAAATCAATGAGTTCCAAAATGGTTTGAGGAGATCGGCATAATGATGAAAGTACGTGATACAGAAAAAGTAAATACAAAGGAACAAATTGAGCGATTCATAGAGTTCTCACTAGGAAAAGAATTCTATGCCATACCACTTCTTACTGTCAAAGAAGTGATTGCTGTTCCCAAAATGACTCCTATTCCGAATGCACCAGCCTATTTTGAAGGAATAATGAACCTAAGAGGTCGGGTGATTTCAGTTATTGATCTAAGAAAGAAATTAAAAATCGCAGCAGGAGAAGATCTTACCGAAGAAGCTGTGATCATACTGGATTTCAAACAGATCCACATTGGAATTATTGTGGATATGGTTCACACTGTTCTCACGCTGTCAAAATCTCAAATATCGCCGGCACCAGAGGGAGACTTCAAATCCAATAATGAAAGTTTTAAAGGTGTAGTCTCTGACGACAAAAAAATGACTGTTATTTTAGACATCGTCAAAACACTGGAACTTCATAAGTTTCCGTCTACTGCGGAACCGTCCAGCTCAGTTGCCTAGAGGGATATTCGTGAGCCATAGCCTTTATTTAACAATTGCGAATGAGGTTTCAAGTAAAATTGGAGTTCAACTGGGAACCCAGCAACTTAACTTAATACAAACTCGGATTCAAAAAAGAATTCGATCGCTTTATTTAAATTCCATCGTTGAATACAACGAGTACTATCAAAAGAATAAAGATTTAGAATTCGAGGAACTGATTTCTGTACTAACAACGCATCACACCTTCTTCTTTAGGGAATTCATCCACTTCGAGTTTCTAAAGAAAAATCTTCCTCGTTATGTCAACGAAATAAAAAAACAAGGCCGAAAAACTCTGAAAGTCTGGTCCGCTGCTTCTAGTTACGGTCAGGAAATCTATTCCTTAGCTATTTTTTTAAAGATCCACCTTAGAAAAATAGCCCCCTCCTTCGACTTTCAAATTCTCGGAACCGATATTGATTCCAAGTCAATTGCTTTTGCAAAAAAGGGAATTTATAAGTGGGATGAAGTTAAAGAAATTCCCCATATTTATCTCACCAAAAACTTTGCTAAAGGCACCGGATCTGCAGAAAACTTCGTAA
>JAGRAG010000421.1 GCA_020435025.1 Bdellovibrionales bacterium
GAACTGGGGGCGGCTTTATTACATAGTTCCAAAGCCTGAGTATGAAAAAAAACTCAACGAGAAGATGACCCTGTCCAGACAACCCTAAGTCTTTTGTCGAGGCCCGAAATCCTTTTCTCTCGTCCTTTGCAGAGAAAAGGGCGAGGAGAATAAGTATTCTCGCGGCACCTGTTGTAAGATGATTTTATGAATCAGACACCCCAACCACACTCTAAAAACCTTTTTGTCTTCGCCTTTTTTGTGTTGGCTCTTATTTTTATGGGTGCCGTCACTTGGGGTATTTCCAATGGCTATGTGGAGTTTCCAGCAGAAGAAGGACAGGCGACTTCAGCCTCTAAGAGTCCCAGTTCCGATTGCGTGGAGCTTGGAAACTGCCTGCAAAACTCTCCATTAGATCGATCTGCCACAGAAAATTAGTTGTTTAAAGGGCTTTCGTGATTTGCTACTCGCCTTAGCTTTTGGAGTCTCCACTCAAGGAAAAGCCCAAATTTAAAAAATGATGGGCTTTTATGAACGATTAATCCTCTTCTTGACCAATAGGTAACTGAATGGTCTGAGCGTCATTATCTAATGGAGAATTCGCATCGACAGAATCCTCTTGTACTGAGCTACTGCCAGGACTTTCTTGCTGCGCTTCAGGTACTACTGGCATCGGTGCCACTGATTCTTCTGCCGCAATTGGTGGTGGCTCAACAGAGGCCTCTGCTTGCGTAGGAGTTGGAGGTCCAACGAATTCGTCGTCTCCTTCAACGCCAAATTCACTGAGAGCTTGTTCTCGTGCAGCGGCAATGTCGTTCACTGAGTCTTCTTGAGGAGCCGGAGTTGGCTCGGCGATCATTCCGTTTGGGGCCATAGCCTCTTCGGGTTGGGCCGGAAGAGTTCTTAACAAATCGAGAACTTTTGGAATTCCGGCAACGGCTTCTTTGAAACTGATAGTTTCGGGTCCTAGACTATGAATTAAACTGAAATCAAAAATTTCGGTGTAGTTTTCATTGTAAGAAGCAACCATCTCTCCCTGGTCCATTTTCACTTGCAGGTATAAAGTTGCCAGAGAGGAGTAGGTCATATCTGTACTCGCTGAATCTTGAACCATGACAACCATGACTCCAAATTCGCGGTTGTAGTAGATTTGCGCAGAGTATCCGGCAAGATCTTTAGTGGTGGTCATTACTTTTAGTTCATATTCCGACTCAAATTGAGTCCGTGTCATATCCCAACGGAACTGTAATGGAGCTTTGCTTCCGTCCGCCAGTATCCCCACTCTTTCAACGGTTAGTTCCGTGCGAAAGATGTCTTGACCTAATACAGAAACCTTAGCGCGAGACTCTTGTAGAGCTTGTTTTCCTTCTACTGTAGGGCGAGGAGGTTCGCAGCATTGAGCTTTTGGTTCGATAAAGTCCCGCCTTTCTAACTGAGCGGCTTTAAACTCACTACAAGCCGTAACCGTAGTGATCAATAGGACAAGAAGAGATCCTCTTTTTAAATGACGAATTTTTAGTAGACTCATGAAAACACCTCAAACATACAACACATTATCCATGACCTTTCTGAGCAAGCCATATGCCGATTTAAAATGTAAAATAATGATATTTCAGCTGATTTTTTTGAAATCTCTGGTAGAAGAAGCCGAATTTTGTCACAATTAGGATGAGGAGCACACTATTGACTGATGATATAGGTTTTGACAGATTTGAGTTGAATCCGATGATTCTTGATTCTGTTAATAGAATCGGATTTCGTCATCCTACATCAATTCAGAAACAGATCATACCTCAAGTCTTAAATGGGATATCTGTTCGAGGAATTGCTGAAACGGGATCAGGAAAAACGGCCGCGTATCTCCTTCCAGTTTTATCAAAGCTAGTTACTTCTTGTCCTCTAAGCTCTGGGCTTCCCGTAGTTCTGGTGGTGGTGCCAACTCGAGAGTTGGCAGAGCAGGTCTTTCAATTTGCTCAGCAAATTTTAGAGTCTATTCCGTCGATTGCTGCTACGGCGATCTATGGTGGAGTGGATGAAGAGCCACAAATTGCTGGTCTAAATAGTGGGGCTTCCGTAGTTGTTGGAACACCTGGAAGGCTGTTAGATTTGATGGATCGAGGGTATTTAAAGTTAGAAGAGATTTCTTTTTTGGTTTTAGATGAGGTCGATCATCTTCTTTCTATGGGTTTTCGCGAAGATCTAAATCAGATCATGATGACCATTCAAAAAAATTACCAATCCCTGTTTTTGTCGGCGACAATCAACGAAGAAATATTGGAGCTTTCACGAAAAATTCAGGGAGCAGAAGTCTACGAAACTGGCGATTCTTTACATCATTCAGAGGTCCTTCATTCTCGAGTAGAACAAGACGTTTTCTATGTTGATGACATGCAAAAAGGAAAGCTTTTAGCAGATCTCCTGATCGATTTTCCTCAGCGAGATAAGGTTCTGGTTTTTGTGCGCACGCGGAAGCGCAGCTCCGAGGTGGCTCAATTTTTACAAAGAAAAGGATTTGCCGTAGACTTTCTTCACGGACAGAGAAGTCAAGAGGTTCGAAGTCATCTCGTCAAAGAGTTTGAAGAAGGTTTGTTACGTATATTGGTTGCGACGGATGTTGCGGCAAGAGGATTGGATTTTTCAAAGGTTCGTTGGGTGGTCAATTATGATCTGCCTTTAGAAAATGAAACCTACGTCCATCGAATTGGTCGAAGCGGACGGGCTGGACAGAAAGGCCAGGCAACGACGTTTGTAGAAGGTGGTCAAAGGCGTGCTTGGGCAGCTTTAGAGAGGTTTATTGGCATTGAAGTTTCGGCTCAACTGGATCACCCCTACAAAGTTAGGCCGTCGAAACCACGACCTACCAAAAAGAAGGGGCGTTCTTCTGCTTGGAAGAAGGCTGAAAGACGTCATATTCAGTCGAGTCGAAAGAAACGACAAAGGCGGCAGAAGTGATCCATTGGACAGAAGTGGCTGTGCATCCGGCGATACAGAGATACCAATTGTTAAGTCAGTTTTTAAAAAGTGAACATCAGATTGAAAATGAGGTTGAATTCCTTCAAGGACCCGCCGAGCAGTTTCAGGAGTTGCTTCACAAAGCTATGAAAACGTCTGAATTTGTACGTATTGGAACGGGATTTGGAGAGTCCGTTGTTCGAGAGTTTCCTTTTAGTTCAGAAAGGATCAGTATACTTAAAACGGCTGATGTTCTGTTGCCTTCCGGAGAGAAGTGGTGGACCCGTTCGGCCACTTTTCATGGAGTTCAGAAATGTTTAGGAGAAGCGAGCTCAGGTTTAGATACGGAAAAAAAAGTTTTAATAGCTGGAGCCGGAGCTCTTTCTCGAGCTGTTATAGCTGCGCTTGTGAAAATGGGATTTAAAGAATTTAATATCACCAATTACCAGGAAGAACCCGTTGTTGGTTTGATAAAAGACATTCAAAAACACTATTTCGGAATTAAATGTCGATATGTTCCGATGGAAAATCTTATATTGCTTTCAGGAAACCATTCGGTGCTAGCGAACACCACTCCGTACCTTAAGGAAAATGTTTTGCTCAATGAGCTTTATTATCTAAATTATCTTCAAACTGGCGGTATCGTTATAGATTTTAACTTAAATACCCGTGACACTCCGTTAGTGCAAGAAGCCCGAGCTGTTTATGCTAAAGTTATTGAAGGTTATCAGATAGCGAGTTGGGCAGATGCCATCTGTAGCAAGTGGACCTTTGGGGTAGAATTGAATCGCGAAGAGTACAACAGGCAATTGCGAGAAGTTATAGACGTATGCCCTCCGATCAAAGATCCTGATTGATTTTGATTACAGAATCATGCTTATCTAGAAATTCTTGAAAACACCAATTCATAATATCATCGACTTTGATCTTTATAACT
>JAGRAG010000422.1 GCA_020435025.1 Bdellovibrionales bacterium
TCCTCCTAGCCTCCTTGACCTTAAGCCTCTCCGGCGGCGAGAGTCTCTGGTAATTACTCTGCGTCGGCTGCGTCGTCTACTTGTGCGGCGTACATAAAGTACGCCTCCGCGTTTCCTCCTAGCCTCCTTGACCTTAAGTCTCTCCGGTAGTGAGAGCTCGCCACTTCGTTTCAACTTTTCTTGAGATGTTGACAAGAATTAGTGGCCATTACATCCTTATCAATTATAACGTTTCGTTTTAAACGATCAGCGAAGGTAGTTTTAATTGAGTTGATTTTTTAAAGTGAGGGTTTTCTAACGGATGAGATTCATCAAAAAATTTTCCATTAAACAAATAGAAAAAGGAGATCGGAATGCTTGAAGTCGTTTCTATTTCTAAAAACTTTGGTCCTTTGCAGGCAGTGAAAAAGGTCACTTTTTCAGCTAACAAAGGGGAAGTTTTGGGATTTTTAGCGCCCAATGGTGCCGGAAAATCGACCACTATGAAAATAATCACAGGGTTTATTGATCCGACAGAAGGGGACGCTAAGGTCTGTGGTCACTCCATAATTTCTGAAACCTTAATGGCCCAAAGTCTTCTTGGCTATGTTCCGGAAAATGCGCCCTTGTATGACGAAAAGTATGTTAGAGAATTTTTGGAGTTTATTGCTCGGATGCGTGGAGTATCTCCCGATATCTTAGAAGCACGAATTGAGTTGGTGATTGAACAGGCCGCTATTAAGAATGTCGAATATCAAAAGATAGAAACGCTATCCAAAGGGTACAAACGAAGGGTTTCTTTGGCGCAGGCATTGATTCATGATCCTCCTGTATTGATTTTAGATGAACCAACTGATGGATTAGATCCGAATCAAAAACATGATGTTCGAGAGCTCATCAAAAAATTAGCTAAAGACAAATGCATTTTAATCTCAACTCACATTCTCGAGGAAGTCGACGAGATTTGCGATCGATGTATTATTATTGGCAAAGGAGTGAAGCTCTTTGAAGGCACTCCCGTGGAATTAAGAGAGAAATCATGCCTTGGACGGTCGCAAGATGTCTTCAGAGCCATCACTACAGGTCGATCCGTGGAAGGAGTTGCTTTATGAACAATGCAAATTTTAAAAATCTTTTTTGGAAGGAATTGACAGGCTATTTTAAAAGTCCTTTGGGCTATGTCTTTTTAGTGATTTTTTTATTTGGGATCGGCTATCTGACATTTGAGCCAGGAAGTGGAAGCTTTTTTATTATGCAGGAGGCTTCTTTGAGTTCTTTTTTTCGGTATATCCCTTGGATGTTTTTATTTTTAATTCCGGCAGTTAGCATGAGGTTGTGGAGTGAAGAGAGAAAGCTTGGAACTATAGAATTGCTATTCACCTTACCTATCACAGTTCGCCAAGCCGTATTGGCAAAATTTTTTGCTGGATGGGCCTTTGTTGCAATTGCCCTTTTTGGAACGGCTCCTATGATCATCACCGTTCTTTATTTGGGACGTCCGGACATGGGAGTGATTTTATTTGGTTATATGGCCTCAATGCTTTTGGCAGGGTCACTATTGGCAGTTGGGAGCTTTTTTTCTGCTCTTTCAAAGAATCAAGTAGTGGCATTTATTCTCACGGTTGTTGTTGGGTTTGTATTGCTGATGGCGGGATCGCCGCCGATACTGGAGTTTTTATCGACATTACTTCCAGGGTACTTTGTTGATCTTTTTGAATCATTAAGTGTTTTAAATCAATTCGAAGCTATAGAGCGAGGTGTTTTTAGCTTAAGCAACCTTTGGTTTTTTACAGTGATGATTGTCTGTTGGCTTTTTGCCAATGTGATTTTATTGCAAGAAAACAAAGCTAACTAATTTGAGGGATCTTCAATGAGCAAAAGAAGAGAAAATTATATCAAAGTTTTTTTAGGTCTTTTTTCAATGACCCTATTGATTTACATCGGGACGACGATATTTAAAAAAGCACGTTGGGATGTTACAGAGGAAAACCTATACACCCTTTCCGATGGCACAAAATCCATTTTGTCAAAACTTGACTCTCCAGTGCAGCTCAAACTTTATTATTCGAAAACTGCAGCCAATAAAGGAACAGAGGCACTTAGAGCTTTTAATAATCATTTTTTGTATGTCGAAGACCTGATCCGTCAGTTTTCGTCATACTCAAGGAATAATCTTACTTTTGAGGTGGTTGATCCCAGGCCAGACACTCCAGAAGAAGAAGATGCTTTAGCTTATGGGCTTAAGAAATTCAATCTAACGGAAACGGAAAACTATTTTTTTGGATTAGTTGCAGAAAATGAATCAGGTTCGGAAAAAGTAATTGAGTTTTTCGATCCCAATCAAAAAGATAAGCTTGAGTATGATTTGGCTAAATTAATATATACCGTTTTACATCCTCAAAAGAAAGTGGTTGGTGTTATCTCCTCCTTAGACGTTCTGACAGAGGATATGCCTCCCTATATGATGCAAATTATGAAAATGCAGGGAAAGCCTGTGGAGCAATCATGGCTAGTGATGCAGCTTTTAAAGGAATTTTATACTGTCAAAAAGGTGGATCCGACATCTGATTCCATTTCCGGAGTTGACACTTTGTTGGTGATTCATCCGAAGGGGTTTCCTGAAAAGACTTTGTTTGCAATCGATCAGTTTGTGATAAATGGTGGCAACATTTTGGTTCTTGTTGATCCGACTGCCGTTGTCGACCGATCAACAGGAGGAATGTACGGAGGAGTTTCTTCGTCTCCGGATGCAAATTTTGCGAAACTCATGGATAAGTGGGGTATTCAGTTGGTGCAAGGAACTTATGCAGGAGATAAGTATCTAAGTGGAAACGGTCGATTAGCACCAAATATGCCTCCCAGTCGTCTGCTTGCAGTTCTTAACTGTGACCAAAGATGTGTAGCTCCGTATAAAGAGACCGTAAGCAGTGGAGTCAAACAGGCCACCATGGTTTTTCCGGGCGTTTTAAAGGCAGATGAAAGGGAGAACGTAAATCATTCCGTCTTGATGGCGACGACGGAAAAGGGGAACGGCTATCAAGCGGGTCCGCAACAGATGGGAAATCCTAATGCGCTTTGGTCAATGTTTCAAGAAGGTAAGGAACCGGTGGTTTTAGCCTATAAAGCCGTCGGTAAGTTTAAGACGGCTTTCCCTAATGGGATTATGGTAAGTTCCGATGCCGACGACAAAAATAAGGCGACTCCAAAAAAACTCCAAGCCACTTTAGAGTCAACGAAGGAAAGCGCTGTAGTCGTTTTTTCTGATGTCGATTTTATCAATGACCAATTTGCATTTCGTCAGTCTTTTTTAGGACCAAGTGTGGCTAATGATAATAGCACCTTGTTGCTCAATAGTGTCGAAGCCTTATCAGGAGATGTCGACCTTCTCTCTGTGAGAGCCAAAGGGCGTGTTAATAGATCATTTGACGTGATTGACCAGATCGAATTTGAAGCGGAAAAGCGTACGGAAAATAAGGTGGAGCAAATCAATTCTAGTATTCAGAGGTTTCAAGCTGAGCTCAATCAACTGGGTCGGCAAGCAAATGAAGGAAATATTGCTCTGTTGCAAAATGAAGGGTTAAAAAAGAAAAAGGAATTAGCAAAGAAAATAGCAGGTCTTAAAAGAGAATTGAGAAACGTAAAGCGTGAAGGGCGAGAAAAGATTGAAAATATTGGGAAGCTCTTTCAATATCTCAATACAATTTTAGTGCCTCTGGGGAATGTTTTGTTCGGGGTTTTCTACTCTAGAAAGAGAAATCGGTTAATGCACAAAAATATGTCTTAAAAAGTTTATAAGGAAGTAGCAATGAAACTAA
>JAGRAG010000423.1 GCA_020435025.1 Bdellovibrionales bacterium
AATTTGAACATGTTCGCCGAGAATATAATAAAAGGGCCGATGCCTTAGCTAACCAGGCATTAGACGAAGCGTTTCAAGGCAGCAGAGACTAGGCCCTGTGGCGGCGGAGCTTCAGCTCTGCGATTGTTGTATAAGGGAAAAATTTTAAAATAATTCCGACAGCAACATCTTAGTTTTCAGAAAATTTGCTTTTTAAAAGGGGTTGATGATAGAACCTTTTTAGGAAATTCAGGCAATCGCTCTCAACTTTGTTGAGGGAGGAAAGTCCGGACTTCATATGGCAGCGTAGGGGGTAACGCCCCTCCACCGTAANNGTAAGGTGAGGACCAGTGGAACAGAGAGAAGGTCCAGAGCTATGATCTTTAAGCCGGGAACGGGAGGCTTTTAGGGAGCTGCTGGAGTGAAAGCAGCTAAACTCTACGCGAAGCAAGATCAAATAGGGAGGCGTTAAGCATAGCCAGTGCGTGTCTTCGGGTTGAACGCATAAGGTTTTCAGTAATGAAGATCTCAGATGAATGATTGCCGAACTTCGTAGATATCACTTTTGTGATGAATTGAGTCTGCGGAGGGAACAGAATCCGGCTTATCGAATTTCCGATTCTCAATTCTTTTCGGGCGGCAAAAGGGACTTCTTTTGTCGCCCACTTTTTTGTCTTATTTTTAGACATGGTCCAACGAGCTATTCAATTAAGTTCTCTTCCAATTCTGTAACACGTTAAAAACACTATATACTTATATTTCTATGTCGGTATGGAATTTGTAAATGTCTCTAATATGAAGTTCCTCCTAGTATTGATGCTTGGATTTTTATCAGCAGGATCGTTTGCGGACGGTATGACTTCGTCACTCTATCTTTGTGCAAAAGAACTCAATAAAATTCATTCGTCGAGTGATAGGGGTGACTTGCTTTTAGTGGAAGACGATATTGTTATTTCCTCTGTGATCCGAGTTCATCCGCAATCTTTAGCTATCGAAAGACGGTTGATTGTGATGAACATTTCTGGAGTCTACGAGTATGGTTTACCATCAACAAATGAGGTTTCGGTTCGCATTGATGTCCCCCACCGAGATCCTCGTAGAGGTGATATTTCTTATTTTTTTAAATATGAACATGGCAAGGATCAACTAAGGAGTGTTTCATATTTTTCCTCTGTGGCTCCCGGATATGGAGAAGCTAAGGACCAGTTTACGCTTCTCCCAAGGACTCAAACTAGCCTCGGCGAGTCTGTTAAATCGATTGTCTCTTTAATTGACCAAAAGGTGCGCTGGATTGATCAACTGGTGATGTCCTTTAAGCTTCCCAAAAAACAGCTCACCTATGGAAACCTTTCTCTGTGTAAAAACATTGCAGTCCAGTTTCCCACCGTCAATCAGAGAATCGGCCAATTCGTCTTCCGACTCGAAGGCCTAAGCCCTTTCATGCACTGGAACCAAACGGACAATAACAACCGCATCCCTGCCTCTCTTTAGAATCTCTTTCAATCATGAAGGCCAAGGGTGAACCAAAAACTATTAATTGTTTTTCTTTCTAGAATAGACAACAAGCTCCCTGCCAAGACGTGGAGTAATCGATGTCCGCCAACGAGTCCAATAAAGGTTGTTAAAGTATTTAGAAAGACGTTTTTCAATCTCCCATTCAGAAGATGTAAATGGGGGGTGGTGGCGAAAAGGAGTGAGCAAAAATATTCCTAAGAGATGTCCCTCTTCAGCCAAAAGTGCGTGCCAGGCTTTTACCAGCTCATTTCTGCGAAAGGGATCGACGGCTATGAAACATGTGTGTTCAAAAACCAAATCAAAATGGCCGTAAAACTCTTTGAGGTCGAAAACATCTCTTTGTAAAAAACTAAGGTTTTCTAAGTGACCATATTTTGTTTGAGCTTGGTCAATGGCTTGCGGGCTAAAATCAAAACCTGTAACAATATGACCTTGTTCGGCAAAAAAAGCAGCGTCATTTCCAGACCCACATCCTAAAACAGCAACTCGACATCGAGGAAGTTTCAGTTGGTTTAGAACATCTATTAATGGCTTTGCCGGAGCATTGAGCTCCCAACCCGGTGCTACATCAGAAAGATATTTTTCATTCCAAAAAGAGTCACAGGAAACATCGTGTTCAGGAAGAAAGAGCGATGGCGTAGAGTATTGCGAACCTTTGAATGTGATTGACTCATCGTCGAACTCATCGAGCTGGTCAAAGAGTTCATTTTGAGCGACTTTATTTAGTGAAAAAGGAATTCCGGAAGTCGTCGTTCCATAAAACTGATCCCACTCGTCAAGGTAGAGGTTTTCTAAAGAAAACAAAAAGGTATTTCCATATGGGGACTCAATGGTTCCGCTTCCATCTTTATTCAACTGGCAAAAATGGGCGACAATCGGTGTAAGAAAAGCTTCGACTTTTAACTCGTTTTTTTCATTTTGTACGGTTAGATTGCCATCCTTATCCACCTTCAAGGATTTAAACAGAGCTTGTCCAATTTCCAAATCTTCGACCCGTTCTTGATCAAAAATGAAAAACCCTTCTCTGTCTACTTGTAAAAAAGAACTAGAGTTCATCGGCCCGAATGGTGATGCCTTCATCAAAGATAATTTGGTTGTTTTGAAAGTTCAGATCGTCAAAGCTCCAAACATCGATAGACTCTTTACTGTTATAATCGCGAGTCAGCACGGTATAGCCTTCGAGCTTCACTCTTGTTTTCCCTCGTCCCTCATCAGATTCCACGTAGCTGTAAGTGAAAGTGGCTTTAACTTGGTTATCTGAAATGGGTTCTGTCCAGAGTCGTTCAAATTGAATTTCACCAGCGTTGGGAAGAGTTTCAACAATGATTTCCGTTAATGCTCTTTTCAAATCCTCTTGTATTCCAACATGGACCAGTTCCGAGATGGCTCCGGCCTGGTTAATGGCCTTCCAGGACCCCAAAAGAACAAACCATATTAAAATCAAACTTGCATATCTCATTGCACACCCACTTTAAAACTGTGGTTCCAATTTTAACTTAGACAGTATAGAGTCGCAACAGAGTTTACGATCATCAGAGGTTCCTTTATGAAGATAATTGATTCTGTTAAGAGGTGGGTTCTTGAAAGTGAATCGATTCAAAAAGCGCAACAGCTGACTCAGAATCCACAAAACCTAGTAGATTGGATCGAGAGCAAAAACCCAGGAGTTGCAAAGAAAGTTTTAAACGTAGCGTCAGAGGTCCGTGACCCTCAATTAATGGGTTCAGGAGTTCATATTCAAAAATTAGACGACACAAACATCGTTCTGGACGTGCCTTATCGTTGGAAAAATCACTCGATGGGTCGTCCCATGGATTCTGGCGTCCTGGTTTCTATTGGTGAATATGCTTGTCGGCAACTCTGGTCACGCCACATTACTGACACGTTGGTTCAGTTTGAGCTGAAATCTTTTGAAGGGAACCTCTTATCGCCCATTCATCAATCTGTATTGTGTAAAACGCATCTGCATCCTCATGAGAGGGAGCAGTTTCTCTATGGACTTTATGCTAAAGAGGCCATGGATTTTGCCCAAGAGGTCTCATTTTTTAGTCATGACGAGTTGCTGCTCACTCAGATAACCTTCCACTTTCAGTTTAGAGGGGTAAAGGCCCTCTCGTCGGGAAATAACACGGCGAATTAGCAGTGCGTGTGGGTTTCTTTTAATGTTGAGCCAATAGTGTACTCAATTCCAGAAAAAGCGTAAAAAAAGGAAAACTTAGAGGAGAATGTATGTCGATATTGGAGTCATCTGTAAATAAGGACTCGGCAGCCTTTCGTCAAAACCAAGCGCATTTTTCACAGATAATTGAAAATT
Organism: Bdellovibrionales bacterium; assembly: GCA_020435025.1. Lineage (GTDB taxonomy): Bacteria > Bdellovibrionota > Bdellovibrionia > Bdellovibrionales > UBA1609 > JAGRAG01. Next base: position 3,809 of record JAGRAG010000423.1, read on the forward strand.
GGCAGACTGTAGAAAAAGATGTTGAGCGAGGTGGTGGAAATGCAGCGTTGGAAAAGCATCGAAAGCGCGGAAAGATGACTGCTCGAGAGCGCATCGATCGCCTTAAAGATCCCGGCACACCATTTTTAGAATTTTCAAAGCTGGCCGCTTATGAAATGTATGATGGAAAAGTTCCCTCCGCAGGCATTGTTACGGGTATTATTAGTGTTCACTCTCAAGAGTGCGTAGTGGTTGCCAACGATGCAACTGTAAAGGGTGGGACCTATCATCCAATGACGGTAAAAAAACATTTGCGTGCCCAAGAAGTAGCCATGGAAAATGGACTGCCCTGCCTCTATTTGGTCGATAGTGGCGGCGCTTTTTTACCACTGCAAGCAGAGGTCTTTCCAGATCGAGACCATTTTGGTCGCATATTTTATAATCAAGCTCAGATGTCGGCTGCCGGAATTCCTCAGATTTCGGCTGTTATGGGGAGCTGTACCGCCGGAGGTGCCTACGTTCCCGCTATGAGTGACGAAAATATTATTGTTGATCAAACGGGAACAATATTTTTAGGTGGCCCGCCACTTGTGAAAGCGGCAACAGGCGAAGAAGTGTCTGCCGAAGATCTCGGCGGAGCTCGAGTGCACAGTGCGATCAGCGGGGTGTCTGATCACTTTGCTCAAGATGACGAAGAGGCCATAGAAATAATTCGGGAAATTGCAGAGCACTTTAATCGAAAAAAGCAGAGCGCTTTAAAGACAAAAAAACCAGAAGAGCCTCTTTATCGTTCTGAGGAACTTTATGGAATCATTCCTCACGACAGTCGCCAACCATTTGACATCAGAGAAGTGATTGCAAGAATCGTTGATGGCAGTGAGTTTCATGAGTTTAAGAGAAATTATGGAGACACCATCGTTACGGGGTTTGCTCACATTTTTGGGTTTCCGGTGGGAATTGTGGCCAACAATGGGGTTTTATTTAGTGAATCAGCGATGAAGGCCACCCATTTTATTGAGCTCTGTGACCAACGAGGAACGCCTTTGGTATTCCTGCAAAACATCACTGGATTTATGGTGGGCCAGAAGTATGAAAACGAGGGAATTGCAAAGCACGGGGCCAAAATGGTTATGGCTGTAAGTAACACTCGTGTTCCTAAGTTTACCGTCGTCATTGGTGGTTCTTATGGGGCAGGCAACTACGGGATGTGTGGGCGTGCCTTTCAACCTCGGCAGTTGTGGATGTGGCCAAACGCAAAAATTTCAGTTATGGGTGGAGAGCAAGCAGCCAATGTTTTACTAACGGTGAAACGAGACAACCTGATGGCTAAGGGAGAGGACCTTACGGAAGAGGAACAAAAGTCTTTTACAGAACCTATTCGCGACAAATACGAAAAAGAAGGATCCGCTTTGTATTCGACAGCCAGAATTTGGGACGATGGCATCATTGACCCCAAAGAAACCCGGAAAGTATTAGCATTGGGAATCAGTGCGAGTTTGAACAAAAGTTGGCCGGACTCGGTCAAAGGTGTTTTTAGAATGTAGGAGGAGGGACAAATTATGTCTTCCATCATTTATAAAGAAGAAAATGAAATTGCGACCATTACGTTGTCGCGTCCTGAAAAAAGAAACGCTTTTGGGCCAGAGATGATTGAAGAACTTACGGCTGCCTTCACACGGGCAGAGAAGGGTCACTGTCGACTGTTGGTCATCAAAGGTGAGGGAAAGAGTTTTTCTGCCGGAGCGGACCTTGAGTGGATGAAATCAATGGTGGGTTATTCATTTGAAGAAAACAAAGCAGATTCGGAAAAACTCTTTGAGATGTTTTATGCGGGAAGATCTTGTTCCTTGCCGATCATTGCTTTGGTTCAGGGACACGTTATGGGTGGAGCTTTAGGGCTTCTGGCGATTTGTGATTATGTTTTGTGTGAAGAAAATACGAAATTGGCTTTTAGTGAGGTTCGAATCGGACTTGCTCCGGCGGTGATCAGCCCTTTTGTATTAGAAAAGGGCTACGGTGGACGGTTAAAGGAGTGGATGCTTTCGGGTAAAGTGTTCTCGGCTAAGGAAGCTAAAAAAGCCGGATTGGTTACAGAAGTGGGAACTTTTAAAGAATTAGAAATGTCTTTAAGTGAGCTTATTGTACACTTTCAAACATTGGCACCGGTTGCCGTTCGGGAAACTAAGAGGCTAATACGAGCGATCGCTGAGATCCCATCATTTACTCAGACCAAGCAAATGACGACGCAAGTGATCTCCGAACGTAGAGTGAGCGAAGAGGGACAAGAGGGGTTGGCGAGTTTTTTTGAAAAGCGAAAGCCTACGTGGAACTTAGGGGAATAAATTGGATAAAATTAAAAAACTAGCTATTGCCAACAGAGGCGAAGTGGCCGTTCGAATCATTAGGGCTTGCCAAGAACTGGGCATAGAAACGGTCCTACTGCACTCTGATGTTGATACTCAAAGTTTAGCCTATAGATTGGCGGATGAAACTTATTGTGTGGGTTCCGCTCCTACAGGGGAGAGCTACTTAAATATTGAAAGCAATGTTCAAGCGGCCTTGGCATCTGGAGCCGACGCTGTTCACCCCGGATTTGGATTTTTATCGGAAAATGCGGATTTTGCTAGGGCCTGTATTGAGAATCGTTTGATCTTCGTTGGTCCAAGCCCAGAATGTATTGAGCTTTTCGGTGATAAGATATCAGCTAAAAAGCTTGTCATCGAAGCGGGAGGTCCAACCGTTCCAGGATATGAAGGGCAAGACCAATCCATTGAAACTTTGTTGGCTCAGGTGGAAAAGATTGGATGTCCGGTTATTGTAAAGGCTGCCGCTGGTGGTGGTGGACG
>JAGRAG010000424.1 GCA_020435025.1 Bdellovibrionales bacterium
CTATGATTGCCAATTTAGGTTTAGATGATATGGACTCAGTGAATACAGCAAATAGTTACTGTGCTTTAACAGAAATAGAAGGTTTAATATATTTCTCATCTCTTACAGTAATGGGTACAGCCTTAAAAATTGCTACGGGAAATGGAAGTAACGACAACCCGAGTGCAGCAACTATTCAAAATATGGTTAATTATTGTCAAAGTAATAACTGTAATAATGAAGTGGTTGGCACCGCGATTATTGGCCTAGGAAATTCATATTGTGCAGGTGCCCAATCAAATTCCGAAGTGTGCGGAGAACTTAATCAATCTATAGCTGAGGGAGGTGGTTCTCCTTCCGCAGTCGCTACAAAATTCTGGACTCTAATTAATAAATAATGATATTTGATAGATTTCCGGAATCCGTCCGGAAATCTCCCTAATAGTTTCTCTTCTTAAAAATATCCCACTTTAGCCAATGTTCTCATCTTGCAGTACCTCGCTGGCATGAGATACCCAAGACAAAACCAATTATATACTGAAACCGGCATCGTCCATAAATTTTGGAAATGTCATAATAATGAATTTTTGTTCCAACAAAAAGAATCAAAACACCTTTATTTTGAAGCAGTTGGGCGTGGCTTAAGAAAGGAGATAACCATGGGCCATGTCCAACTGTTCGCCTTTGCACTGATGGGAAACCACTCCCATCAGTTGCTTCAGTACTCAGATGGTTGTGAGCACCTTTCTAACTATATGCGCTCAACCCACACTTCATTTGGAAGGAATTTTAACGATCGTAATAACAGATCCGGAAAAGTAGGAAACGACCGACCGAAAACACCTCTTATAGAAGACTCCTCGCATTCCATGCGGGTTCATTTTTATATTGAGGCGAATCCCATTCGAGCCGGCATATGCAACCGAGAGTCTCTTAAAACCTATCCCTATTCGAGCTATGGATTCTACGCATTTGGAATAGAAAATCGCTTTACGAGTTTACTCTCTATACCGGACTGGTATTTAGAATTAGGGGACACTCCCGCTCAACGGCAAAAAAAGTATAGGAAATTATTTGATGAGTACCTAGTGGGATCTTCGATGATTTATACTTTTCATCAAACGTTTATCGGTAGTGATCGATGGATTGAAAAAAGCGAAGACCAACTTCGCTTTTTTCAGACAAAGCGTCTAGCGCCGTCCACTTTACAAATGGATGACAGGAGCACTTAAAAATCTAGGCTCATTTCAATTTGGTATCGACGGCTTTCAATAGGGTTATCCGAAGTTCCTACTTCTTCACCCCAACCTGCTAGATCAAGCTGAAACCAGCCAAAAAGTGCCCCAAAACCATATGTTAAATAACCTTGGTTTAGGCCGACGGACCAGTGGCCTTTCCACCAGGAGTACATCTTCCAACCTAGCTCTGCCCCAACATGAAGCCCCTTCATGAAGCTCCAATTTTTATGTCCGATGTCTCTAACCTCAACGGCAAACTTTGGATCAAACACCCAAATATCAGGTGTATCAAAGCTCATACCCAAATCAAATCTACGCTGCATTGGTGGAGGCTCTTTGGAGTTTTCAGAAATGACATGAAAATTTTGAGCAAACCCATAATCTAACAAATTTCGCACAACCACAGAAAGGGTCGGCTGAAACCAGCTAAACATTCCTTTTTTAGGCATTTTTGGTTCAATCATAAACCCAATGTCTGCATCGAGTGTCAGTCCCTCGTCGAAATTATCTTGATCGAATACTTGAGTGTCCTTAGATAACTCTGCAACCGAGGTCACTCCATTAAAGTATAAACGATGGACTCCTTTGACAGTAATTCCACCGTACCAATCCGCCCATTTTCCCCACTTAAGCTCTTTGCCATAGCCATAAGCAAACGTAGTATCAAAATATGCGGTTACATTTAATGCAGGACCAACCTGCCGATGCATACTCACATCAACAGAAAAGTCAGCTGGCAAAAAAGCAATACCCCAGTTTGGTCGTAACCATGTGCCGCCAAGAGCGATGGGGCGTATATTATAGTTCTTGCCATAGTTTTTTTGAATTACATCACTAATGGCTTGTTCAGGGTTGGCCTGTTTAGAAGCCGTATCTATATCATTTGCAAAGTCAATCGCTCCTGGGTCAAATGCTGCTGCCAGATTAAAATGTAAGTTGCCCTCTTTACGTTTTGCTAGAGCTGCCGGATTATAAAATAAAGTACTATAGTCATCTACTACAGAAGTAAATGCGTTACCCATACCCATAGCGCGAGTACTTGTATAATGCTGATGAATACCATAAGAAAGAGGCTCAGACGCACCATAAGCTTTAAAGCTTAGAATTGAAAAAATAGTTACACAGACGAAATTCCGAAATATTCGAAGCTCATTCATTATTACTTCCCCATTATTATTAAGTACTTCAAAATTCTATATTCAATACAAGATTTAGGGTACATTTAATCCATGAGACTTAGATATCTAATGCTATTTTTGACCTTAGTCGTAACGCCTGCGGAGATGATGGCAACCACTCATGACTATGCTCCTCAAAATAATTCAAAGGAAAACAAACTACCTGTTACAAATGACCAATTTTTAAAGAACGAAAACCTAATAGTCTCACCTCAAGAGCACGAAGCCTTTGACTCTGAAAATACCCAAACCAGTTACTATCCTTATCTTCAGTCAATGTCGCCGATGATTGGGGTATTGTTTAATGCAAATGATATCACCGACGGAAATGCCGTCTTATATCGCGTAGTCTACTTAGTACCAAAGGTACACTCTCCGCAGTTGGAGGTAGGCGTTGATCTTGTTTCTGATTCAACCGGTTTTTTTCACTTTGCATATCGATGGATTTCCGCAGAGAGAAGTCCCTTTAGGCCCTATTTTAAAATTGGAGCTTCCCATAATTTAATTCCTAATGAAAAATTAGCCTCATTCACAAATACTAATAACTATTTTGTATTATCCGGTATTGGTCTTGAAGACTTACTGAGCCCACCTATGTCCGTTCGATTCGAAGCTCATTTACTCATTGGAATAAAAAGCATTTCAATAGGCTTGTCTTTCGGCTATTCATGGGGCTGGTGATTTAATAAGACTAGATGGATGTCTGTCACCTTCTGCCTCAGGTTTTCTAAATTTCCAGAATTCTCTAAAATAAAATCAGCTCTCTTTTTCTTTTTTTCCATGTCCATCTGGGACTTAATTGTTTGGACTACGCTATCCCGCGATACCTTGTCTCTATCCATGACCCGTTGAATTTGTGTCTCAAATGGAGCAGATACAACTATAATTTTATCGAATTGTGCTTCTAAATGTGCCTCAAATAGTAGTGGAACATCATATATAGAATATGGCTCCCCGGCCCGCTCAGCAGCCTCCCTTTTCCGCTGAGTCTCACTTTGAACCAATGGGTGTACTATTTTCTCTAATTTTTTTAGTAATATTCGATCCTTAAATACTAACTCTCTCAACTCCTTTCGATCTAAGACCGATTTTGAAGAGAGTCTGTCACCAAATTCTTTTAAGATTCGTGCCTCACCTTGAGATCCTGGACCAGTAACTCTACGAGAGATTTCATCTGCATCTATAACCGTGACTCCTAGATCTCGGAAAAATGAAGCTACTGAGGATTTTCCAGTACCAATTCCACCTGTTAAACCTATCCATAACATGTCTGTCACCCAACCATAAATATACGACTTTAGACCAAAACGGTATTATTACTATATTTTCCAGTACCAATGACTAATAGTCATACACGTAAATCAAGAATTCAATTTCTAGCACCGATAGTAATAATAGTGAAAAGGCAGGTAAAGTGTCCAAGAAATTTGAAAGGTTTGGCAAATATATCCTCTTAGAGAAGCTCGCAGCAGGCGGGATGGCTGAGGTGTTTCTTGCACGAGCCCAAGGGGCCAATGGAATAGGCAAATTCTTGGCTGTTAAACGAATTTTACCACAATTTTCCGACAATGACGATTTCATCGATATGTTTAAAGATGAGGCCAAAATCGCTATCAACCTTTCTCACTCCAATATAGTTCCCATTTTTGAATTCGGTATTTCTAATAAACAGCTTTTCCTTGTCATGGCCTATATCGAGGGACGAAATCTACGGCAAATCCTAAACAAGATGAAAAAAGCCAAAAAATTCTTTTCCATCGAGCAAGTTGTTTACATCTGCAAAGAAATTGCTGCTGGTCTAGATCACGCACATCGCTGCCTTGATGGAACAACGGGAAAACCACTAAGTATCACACATAGAGACATGAGCCCTCAAAACGTCATGATTAGTTTCGAAGGAGAAGTAAAGGTCATTGATTTTGGAATTGCCAAGGCTGAAACCCAACTAGAAACCACTCGAGCAGGTACTCTAAAAGGTAAGTTCGGATACATGAGCCCTGAGCAAGCAGAGGGTCAGCCCATTGATCTGCGAACTGACATCTTTTCTCTCGGGATCGTCCTTTGGGAACTTCTTGCAAACGACCGTCTTTTTATCGCAAACAATGAAATCAACACTCTTAGAAAAATCCGTGACTGTCGAGTTCCGAGCCTTCGGAAAATAAATCCGAATGTTCCACCAGAACTAGAAAAAATCGTTTATAAGGCCCTCGCGAAAGATAGAAACCTAAGATATCAAACGGCTTCAGCCCTTCAAAGAGATCTGAATCGCTTTTTGAATCGGCACTATCCTGATTTTGCTCCTCAAGATTTTGCCGGAGCCATTAAGTCACTCTATATGGATGAGATCCTAGACAATAGAAAACGACTCATCAGCTATGCCAAGCAAACATCGGAATTAGAGCAGCCCAAAAAGGCCGTTTCGGAAGAGCCTGATTATGGTACAGCCAGCTTTGCTTCAAATAGCTTTAACAATCCGGAACAAGATGAGTTTCCGGAAGAAAAAGCAGTTCAACAAGTTACTAAATCTCACTCCAACAGTCTCGCATATCAGCTTTCGGAAATGAACGCACAAATGGAAGCTGACGATCCGAATGATTTTAGTAGCATGAATGCATCCAGAGAAGACAATCTTGATGTCGAGAAAATCATGAATGAGATTAAAAAGGTATCTCATCACTCCCCTTCAGCACTAAGAAAACACTCTTATACCAGTGACGGACACACCAACTCCCGATTCACAAAACCAGGCCTGAACAGCGACTCTTACGCGCAAATTGACTCACACTCTAACTTTAGCTATTCGGACAATAGTAGCATCGTAAAGACCGTAGCAATAATTGGAGTGGTTCTTGGGGGATTTTTCCTTGCCAATCAAATTTTCCCTAAAATAACTGCACATATTAAAAATGCCGCCGTAACCTCAGGAGTACTGCCCGTAGATAAAACTGAGATTGCATCTGTTACAAACAACAATCCTACAAAAACCGACGATCCAGTGGCTCCAAAACCTCTTCTTAAATTGGATAACTCCGATCCGGCGACTCAACAAGTACTGGAAGGAAGTCTACGTGTTTCTATCAAAAGTTCGCCCTCCGGAGCTGCCATATATTTAAATAATGTAAACACCTTTAAACGAACCCCAGCTGTCATAACTGTTCCAAGCCCTGATGTAAAAATCACGCTAAAAAAAGCCGGTTACGAAACACAAGAAATTGATACGGGGGGAAATCTAACCAATCGACGTTCCCTTCGAGTCAACCTTTTCCCTGCTAAAATCGCATATCTGAGTATTGATATACTACCGCCTGTTCCTGCAAATATTTATATCGACGGGAATCAGATCCTAGGGAAACCCTTCCCCATTATTAAACATTCCGTCTCGGCAAACAAAGACATTACAATTCGGGCAGTTAGCCCAACCACTGGCGTGTCTGTCACCAGGCAGGTTCGACTAAGAGAAAAGCAAACTCAACAAATCAATTTCGATTTGACCCGAAGGCCAGCCAGTCGTAAAAGATAGCATCTACTAAATTCTAACTACTGGAATCTTCAATGAATATGACCATCACGGACCACTTCTATAAAGCTCGAGAAAGAAGCTCTCGATTAAAAGCCCTTAAATATCGCCAAGACAAAGTTTGGCACTCCGTTTCTTGGCCCGAATACTTTCAGTTATCAGAAAAAGTAGGTTCCGCACTTTTAAGCTATGGTGTTACTAAAGGTGACAAAGTGGCCGTACTTTCTAACACTTGCTATAAATGGCCAATTGTCGACTCAGCCATACTCGGGATTGGCGCTTTAACAATTCCAATTTATCAAAGCTACAGACCCGAAGAAATTGAGTTTATTCTAAAGGACTCCGGCGCTTCTGTTTTATTTTGTGAAAACGACGAACAAATTATTAAGTGGCTCGAAATCAAAGATAGATGCCCAGATATCGAAAAAATTATAACCATGTATTCAGGAAATGAGCTTACAGGCTCGGGACTTGTCCTTTGGGAGAAACTCCTAAGTGATGGAGAAGCGCACCTCGCAAAGCACCCAAATCAGTTCGGCGATTCCTGTCAATCTAATTCTCTCGATCAAGCCGCGACGATCCTTTATACCTCTGGAACTACAGGCCAACCCAAAGGAGTCGTTTTACAACACCAACAAATCATGAGTGAAATACTCGACGCTTTTTCTTTGTTAAGCGTCACCCAACAAGACCGCTCTCTTAGTTTTTTACCCTACGCTCACATATTAGGTAGAATTGAGGTTTGGGGAAATATTTATGCTGGTTTCACTTTGTGTTTTGCGGAATCCATTGAAAAAATCGCACAGAACCTTCAAGAAATTAAGCCGACATTTATTATCTCAGTCCCAAGAATTTTTGAAAAGATTTATAATGGTGTCCTCGCTCAAGCGGAGACTTCCTCAAGCAAATATAAAGTTTTTACTTGGGCGGTTAGCGTAGGTAGAAAAGTTAGCGAACTGAAACGAAAGCGACGACCTATACCTACAACAACCCTAGTTCAATATCATTTAGCAAAAAAACTCGTCTTTAATAAACTTAAAGAACGTANNACGTATGGGTGGAAAAATGCGATTTGCCGTTTCCGGAGGGGCTCCTTTATCAAAAGAAATAGGAGAGTTTTTTCACGCTGCAGATTTTTTAATTTTAGAAGGATATGGCTTAACGGAAACGACGGCCGCAGTCACCATCAACACACCCTTGGAATACGAGTTCGGCACAGTAGGTAAACCATTCGGAGACGTCGATATTAAATTTGGAGAAGACGGAGAAATTCTAATTAAGTCTCAAAAAGTCATGAAAGAATACTTCAACCGACCAGAAGAAACCGCGAAAGTTATGATCGACGGTTACTTTGCCACGGGCGACATTGGTGAGCTCACTAAAGATGGCTTTCTTAAAATCACTGACCGTAAAAAAGATCTTATCAAAACCGCTGGTGGGAAGTACGTAGCTCCCCAAAAACTTGAAGGGCTTCTTAAGCTTAATAAATATATTTCACAGGTACTTATTCACGGAGATCAGAGAAAGTATATCGTTGCAATTGTAACTCTAGACCAGCAGTCTATAGAAGAATTTGCTAAAGATCAGCAAATTTCTTTTCAAGATTTAAACTCGCTCGCACAAAACAATAAGGTCCAACAACTTGTTAGAGATGCCGTTGCGGAAGTGAACACGCAGTTAGCTTCTTTCGAGTCGATAAAGAATTTTTATATTTTAGGACATGACTTTACTCTAGAGTCCGGAGAACTTACCCCTAGCCTGAAGGTAAAAAGAAAATTCTGTGATCAGAAATATCGGAACATCATAGATAACTTGTATGGTGTAGATCGTGGCTCAATTTAAAGTGGAATGTAAAATCGAAAAGAAATTCCAATAAAAATGCCACTCATATCAATGGAGCGTTGCGAACCATCGTGATTTGTCAATATGGAGCCCTTAGTAACATCCTTTGAGCTTCCTCCCTCACCGATAACCGTTTCGCCATTTTTATGAGTCAATTCTCGAACCGGTAAATAACGATAGCCAATTTCAGCTACCGCTGTAACCGCGTCTACGAACAAGACCTCAACGCCCGTGGCCACATGGGTAGAAACAACGTTAGCTTCGGCTTTCTCAGTATAACTATTAGTCCCTAGCTCCGAAATACCTGTTGCCGTCATTTCATATTGATTGTCCATTGTAACAGAGGCCAAACCACTTCCACCGGCAACGTACAACCGAAAGGTAGGGGTCCGAAAATAATTAAACTCAACCGTCGCATTTGAATTTAAAACAAGAACCTTGTGATTTAGTTCAAACAGATTCTGCGCACTGCTATTGACCCCAAAAGTATCCGTCGGCGTCTTCGTTTGAATAGCTTCAATACCCACTCGAAAATTAAACATCTCACCTATATGAAATAAAAACCCAAACTCCCCACTGTAGGTGATTCCAACATCATTTGCGACGGTTGTTCCCGATCCACTTGAGTACTTAAACCCCTCCTGTCCCAACAAAGAAGAAGAACCGCTCACCCTGAAATAAGAGGCTAACCACTCATCCTTAAAGGCAAATACTCGTGCCAGAGCTGTCTGAGTACAAAGAATCACGGACACTAAAATCGCAATACGGATCATACAAATTCCCCTACAGAACCTTTATATCGAGAACGATACGACTGGCTTTCTGTGCAGAGGGTAACTGAAAAGCCTCTACCGCTACATTTTCTTTCATCTTTAAGACCAGTACAAAGGAATGATCTAAAGGATCAAAACTATAAGTAAAATCATTAATCAAAGGGGATTGAGCAACAACTCGAAGCAATTTATCCTTGCTCATGTTTAGTTTCTTTAAATCTGTAAACTCAATATTGATAGAACGACGATGTTTATTAATTTTTACGTAAAAATGCCCGACCCGATTGAGTAGGGGGCGACCAAAAAAGTCTCCCATATCAAACACCAATCGCTCCGTTTTCTGTTTTGGGTAGTAGTGGCGGCGAATATTTAAAAGAGAAGTTCCTTCAATTAATGTTCGGCCACCTTGAAAAACGCCATCTACAAGATAAAGTCCTTTTTTATTAGTGGAGGCACTTTTAAAATTTGGTGCTCCATCTGCCGTAACAATCAGAAACAATAAAAATGGGAAGGTCCAAATAATACGCATATCTTTCTAAGAATGACTTG
>JAGRAG010000425.1 GCA_020435025.1 Bdellovibrionales bacterium
ATTTTCCCCCACCATCTTTCTTATCGGTGGATATTGTCTCAACTTTAGGCAAAATCCTTGATATATTAGCCCTGGGAAAGTGAGGTTTTTAAGAAAAGTGAAGTTTTTATCGCTACTTACATTAAGCTTGCTGATTCATTTCTTGATATGGAAAGGGTTAAGTCTGCCCTTTCGATCAGCCCCCCCTCTCGCCCAAAAGCCTATAGAAGTTGAATACCTTACGGCTGATCAGGCACCTGAGCCCCGAGTTCAGAAAACCTTTGTGGGGGACGTTGAAATTTCCGACCGACTTGAAGATGCATTAAAAAATCTGAAAAAACGCGCTAAGTATCTTTCCAAAAAGAAGCAACGAGTCCATGAAGAACAGATTGCGCAGCTCAGTGGCTCTACAAAAAACCGAAACTCTCCATTAAATAAAAAATCAAATGTGGCCTCTTCCGAAGCTGCCCAGAAAAAGGCCAAACAGGATTTGCAAGAAAGAGCCCGTGGGGAACTCGCCATTCCCAAAGAGCGCTCTTTAGTCGGAGATAATCAAGTCATCGGAGAGCCTTCGACTCTGGGTGAATACATACCCAACGTGAAAACAGGTGGATTTACGGCCTTAAATACCGATCAATTTATTTATTATACTTTCTATTTGAGAGTGAATGAAAGAATTCGCAACCACTGGGTCAACCATGTTCGTGAGTTCATTGATCGCACTCCCCTGGGTCTCTTAGCTCAGTCCGCTCGCCGACCGCAAGAAACACGGATCGAAGTTCTTTTATCCAAAGAGGGTAAGTATATTGAAACCATCATTCATAAAGGGTCTGACTTTGAACTTTTAGATTTAGCTGCTGTTAAAGCCTTCGCCGAAGCCGCTCCACTCCCAAATCCTCCCGAAGAAATGGTTGAAAAAGATGGTAAAATTCACCTTCACTACAGTTTGTACGTAATCTTCGATCCAGCCCATATTGCGCAAACTAGACGTTAATAGAGAAATTCTATTCCTTTAACTTGAAATCAAATACGCTCGGGTCCTGGAATATCGCTCCTGGACTGCCAAAGCCCGCCTCTTCCGCTATAATAAAGGTCAATGAGCAAGCTTCAATGGAATTTATTATTTCTGATACTTATCGCACTCACATCTCAGGTTAGTTACGCGGGCATAATGGAAGTTGGTACTTCCGTGAGCTATCGTTCTTCTCATATTGATTCCAATAACTATCAGACGTCGTTTTCAACAACAGCCTCAATTTCTTATTATTTTTGGGAAATGTCTGCAATTGAACTGAGTTACACAAATGGCGTTTCGAAAGTAAATATCAAACAGGGAACGGATCCCTCCTATACCATTCTCACTGGCTTTGATATGTATGGGATTGATTTTGTACTGACCTTTGCATCTAGAGAATCAGCTTTTCAACCTTACATTAAGTTAGGCGCGGCCCAAATGGATAAAGAAATTTACAGAGAGGTCGAAGGAAATTCAAAAACAAAAATTGGCGGATCTTCTGGTACAGTTCCTAGCGCTGGAATTGGTTTTAAGATCAAACTCACGAAAACTTTCTCTATAAAAATGAGTATTGATTCCTGGATCTCCGATGATGAAGATATTTCGAATGTAAATTCCGACAACCTGGATTATGCAGCACGTGCCGGCATCTCTTGGCTCTTTTAGAAAGCGAGCACGGGCTAAGAACCTAAGGGATCTTCTCATACTCGCGGCTCTGACTCCCTTTCTGCACGGTTGTCTTGCCACCTATCTTGTCAAATCAAGTTACCATCAAGTCAAATTACTATCTTCACGAGAACCTCTTGAAAACGTTTTAAAAATGGAAGGGTTAAGTGAGGAGACCAAAAGAAAGTTGCAACTCGCCCAAAGCGCTAAAGTCTTTGCCGAAACAAACCTCGGGCTCACCCCCACGGACAACTACAATTCCTTTGTCAACATCGACCGACCCTATGTCACCTACATCGTTCGTGTTGCCGAATACGATCGTCTAAAGGGAAGAAATTGGTGGTACCCTATCGTCGGTTCTCTTCCCTACAAAGGTTTTTTTTCCAAAGAAGAAGCGATAGAGGAAGCAAAGAGTTTTGATCCCAAAAAGTATGACACCTATGTCCGAGGGGCGACTGCCTACAGCACTCTCGGTTGGTTCGATGATCCCATTTTATCAAGCATGCTTGGATACCAAGACGCTCAACTGATCAATCTCATCATCCACGAAAGCGTACATGCCACCATCTATATCAAAGGACAAGCTGACTTTAACGAACGACTGGCTACATTTCTAGGAGATATCGGAACAGAAAAGTACTACCTATCCCTAGAAGGAGAAGGCTCTCCGACAGTTGCACGAATCAAAAAAGAGAATGAAGACAAAAAAATATTTTCTGAATTTATGAGTCGCGAGTTAAAAGATCTCAAGACCTGGTACCTAGAAAAGAAACAATTTTCTGATGAAGAGAAAACAGAAAGACTCAAAGCCATTCAAGAAAAATTTACTGCAGAAACTCTTCCAAAACTTCAAATTTATAAGTACACGAGCTTCATCAATGCAAAGCTAAACAATGCTCAGCTACTTTCTTACTCAACCTATGTTGCCGACCTTTCCGATTTTGAAAAGATCTATCAACTTCTGGATTATAACTTCGAAAAATTAATCTCGTATTGTAAAAGTCTAGAAAACGCCAAAGATCCTTCGTTGCAATTAAAAGAAGATATCAAGAA
>JAGRAG010000426.1:0-3045 GCA_020435025.1 Bdellovibrionales bacterium
AAGTTCAGATCACTTAAAAGTCCCATTACTTGTGTATAAGGATCACATACATTCAGCTTCGGGGCACGGCTCCTGCCTTGCTGCCATCCCGCCGGTGGCGGGACCGCCTCCTGCGGGGCTGCCAAAGCTTGGCAGAGCGCCCTTCGCTAAATATATGTGATCCTTATACACAAGTAATGGGACTTTTAAGTGATCTGAACTTTCATCTGCGAGTAAAAGGTGCCGGTTTAAATTTTTTGATATGTGACCCTTTGCGTCCCGGAAAATGAACCGGGAACTTTGTTGCTAGTGGAATTTTTGAAGGTAGCGAGTCACCATAGCTAACGTTCCTTTAGGAACTCGAATGCGGTGATTGTGAACGGTGCGAGGAACAAAGCCCTTGATCAGTTCCGGATTGAGCTTTGTTAAAGAGGATCGTTCTTCTCTCATAAATTGAGCTAAATTGACTAGGTCGAAGCCTCCAGGCACGTAAACAATATCGTAAGAGCTAGGTCTTTCGGGCTTGATATTTTTAAACCCATAAAGCTTTGGCGCTTTTGAGATCAGCATCGCTGCCATAAGTTTAGGGATATATTCACGGGTTTCACGAGGAAAGCGGCGTTTTTTTGAAAGAACCCAGTAGTTTGTTGAGTTGTATCGACGAATCAGGCGTTTTAAACCATTTTCACCCATATTGTAGGCGGCGGCAGCAAGATACCAAGAGTTAAACATTCGATAAAGGTCCGCTAAATAATTCGCGGCCGCTCTCGTGCTTTTTTCCGGATCCCGTCTCTCATCTAACCACCATTTTGTTCGCAGTCCATAGCGGTTTGCGGTCGTTTTGATAAACTGCCAGTGGCCAACGGCATCTGCGGTGCTCGTGGCGTGGGCAGAAAAGCCACTTTCAATCATTGCTATATATGCGAGATCTTCTGGAAGTTTTTTTTCACGTAACATTTTTTTCATCAATGGAAGGTACTTATGAGATCTTCCGATTCGACGTTCAATCCATCGTTTTCCTGGGCCCTGATAGTATTGAATCCACTTTCGCACTTTACGATTGTAGGTAACAGGAATATCAAAGGTCGGCCGAGCATTGACCGGCATAAAGATGGTGCTTCGTCGCGTTTTCTTAAAGGCGGAATTTTCTTGCCATTTTTTCGGGGAGGATGTTGAGCTTTGAAGAGCTGAGGGGTTAGAGGATTTTTTTACTCTACCCTGTTTTTGTAAATCAGTAGAAACAGACGATGGAGAAACGGATTGATGAGTTCGAACGTTGGTTGGAACAGAGGCAAGAGACGTAAGAGAGGAACTGCCGTAAATGGCAACGATAAGAAGTTGAGTTCCCTTTTTGAAACTTGCACTAAAGTCTAGGCCGTGGAATCTCCGGACGATCTGTAGTTGAGTGCTTCGGAGTTGTCGTACAGTCGAATTCAGCATGCGATCAGTATAATCAAAAACCCGAGGAGTTCAAAGGATCCGTTTTATATCCTGTCTTATGTGTCAGATTTTGGTGAGACCTGTCATTTCTATGACGGTGAAACGTTTAAAGCTGAAGGACTTTGGTCTGTCTGAAATTTTCCGCATCTTCTCTTTTATCGAAAGAAGCAAAAATAACTTTAGTAAATCTCGAATATTAAAATGAATTCTCATCTATTGTCTGTGCTCGACGATCGCAGAGTCGTGTCTAGGCCTCGTGTCATGGCATATGTCTTGCTCCGCTTATTGTTGATGACGGACCTTTACGGAGTTTAAGTGAGTAATAAAGGAATCTATACAGCTTTAAGCGGAGCCATTGCGCAAAACCAAAGGCTTGATACGATTGCCAACAACATTGCAAATACCAACACGACGGGCTTTAAAAAAGACGAACAGGTTTTTTATGAATACCTGACGGCCAATGAGAAAGGATCAGATATCATTCGAGCCCCTCGTGTTCCTGCCTCTATTGAGAGCTTTTATGAAATGAATGGCGGGGACCGTGGTTATGTGGATAGCAAAGGGACTTATACCGATCATAGTCAGGGACTGCTTAAAGAAACAGGGAATACTTTAGATGTGGCCTTGGAAGGCAAGGGTTTTTTAGAGGTTCTTGCGCCTGATGGTGTTCGCTTTACAAGAAATGGTGCTCTAAAAATAGATGGGCAAGGGCGGCTTGTAACAAAAGAAGGATTTCCCGTTCTTAGGTCGGGAATCGGGCAACCGCCCGAACAGAGAGTTCTCGTTCCCAATGGAAGAAACGTCACTATCTCAAACAATGGTGAGATCTATTCTGGTACAGACTCGATCGGCTTCATGTCCATAGTTAATGCTGGAAACATGGATGCTCTTCAAAAAGTGGGGTCCTCTCTTTATAAAGTTAAACCAAATCTAGATCCTCAATTAGCTGTGGCAGAAGACGTTAAGGTCAGGCAGGGCTTTTTAGAGGGAAGTAATGTGAATGTAGTAGATGAAATGACAAAAATGATAGCGACAACTCGGACTTTTGAGAGCACGCAGAAGGCGATACAAGCTTTTGATAATATGAATAACAAATTGATCAATGTTGTTGGAAAAACCAATTAAAGAAGGTAACGGATGATAAAATCACTTAATACAGCTGCCAGTGGAATGAAAGCGCAACAGACGAATATGGATGTGATTTCAAATAATCTTGCGAACGTCAATACGACGGGATTTAAAAAGGCGCGCGCGGAGTTTGAGGATCTGATGTATCAAGTGATCAAAGAGCCGGGCTCGGCAACAGGAGCCAACTCTATTTCTCCAACCGGTGTTGAAGTGGGGAGTGGCGTAAAAACTTCAGCCATTCAAAAAGACTTTGTCCAAGGGTCAACGAAAGTCACTAAGGGAGCCTTTGATCTTGAGATCCAGGGCAATGGGTTTTTTCCTGTGCAAATGTCAAATGGTCAGATAGCGTACACTCGTGATGGAGCCTTTAAAAAGGGGCCCGATGGGCGCCTTCAAGATAAAAACGGCAACGTATTGCAGCCTGAAATTTCGATTCCAGCGGGAGCCTCTGGGGTAGAAATTAGTCCTAATGGATTGATACAAGTGATTACGGGTGTT
>JAGRAG010000426.1:3053-4313 GCA_020435025.1 Bdellovibrionales bacterium
AGCCTCAGAATGTTGGACAAATTCAATTGGTCAACTTTGTTAATCCAGCGGGTTTAAGAAGTCTTGGGGGAAATTTATTCTTGCCTTCAGTTTCAAGTGGAGTTCCTCAGCAGGGAAATCCAGGAGATGCTGGGCTGGGCATCATTGCTCAGGGTCAGTTGGAAGCCAGTAATGTAAACATTGTGGATGAAATGGTGAACATGATTTCTGCGCAAAGAGCTTACGAAACTAACTCTAAGGTCGTGCAAGCTGCGGATCAAATGCTTCAATATATCAATAGTATGAGATAATGATGATAAAGATTTTGTTGATCATATCTAGTTTTCTGATGAGTTCTTTGGTGTGGGCTAGCCCTAGCATCGAAGTGAAGCGACTGACAGTGATTTCAGGAGATGGGCAGCTGAAGTTATCACATATCGTAAAGACGAAAGATCTTGGAGCGAGTCTCTCTGAAAAAATTAAAGAAGTGGAATTAGGAAATGCTCCGAAAGTAGGAGAAAAAAGAATCTATTCCGCAGGAGCCCTTGCTGAGATTCTTCGGCAGTTAGTTAATGAAACGGGTTCATCTAACGTAAAACTGAGCATTCCTAGCCGTATAGTTATTGAAAACAGAGGAAATATTTTTGACCAAGACCGTGTCGAAATTCAGCTGCGACAACGTTGGCAAGCTGTATGTGGTCAATGCAAATTTGAAGGATTAGTATTACGCATGCCTCATGTGGATAAAGAGGATTTGGGTTCCGAATGGAAGCTGGAAATGGATCCACAACTTCCAAAGCAGACATTTAATTACAAAGTCCGATTTAAAAATTCTCGCAATCGATCTTACTGGTTGACGGGCCAAGTTCAAGTTCTCAAGAAAGTCATGGTGACTAAAAAGGCGATTGGCTATCAAGAACCCATTCAGCCAGAGGATATCGGATTCGAATATCGTGATATTACTTTTTCGAACGATAGCTCTGCGGAATTGAAAGATCTGACTTCTGTTGCGGCCCGTAGAGCCCTAAGTGTGGGTGAGGTGGTGTGGCACAATACGCTGGTCCGTGAAAAGAAAGTCCGAAGAGGTGATCTCATTCGTGCCATCTTAACAGAAGGTGGGTGGAAAATTGGAATGACTGGGGTTGCTCAAGAAGATGGATACGTCGGTAAAGTGATCAAGATTAAATCAACACAGACAGATAAAACTCTCGTCGGCCGAGTGAATGATGAAGGAGAAGTGGAGGTCCAATGAAGAGCTTATCTGTATTTCAAATAATCTCG
>JAGRAG010000427.1 GCA_020435025.1 Bdellovibrionales bacterium
AAGTTCTCCACCAAGTCTCTTGCGCTTGTTGCTGATGCGTTTTCAGCTTGTGCTTGATCAATCCCTTTCCATAGGGCTCCAACGGAGCTGGACGGCCATAAAGCTTGTCTGCCAGCTCTGCCGCTAAAGTTGAACACAGCGCACTGGCCACTTTTGGTTTACTCTTTAGGTCCTTATCGTCTTTATAGATAAGATCATGCAGGTCTTCACGAGTTACAAGGTTTTCGTTTCTATACCATTTTGGATTGGACGACTTAAGTGATTTTACAAACTTTTCGACAGGAATCGTTCCTGAGTGAGTCTTCTTTAAACATTTTGCGTCGTCAACAACCTTACAGTTTTCTTCATCATATTTCAAAAGAGGCTGATCAGTTAAAGAGACATAGGAGATCTGATGCCTTTTAACAAAATCATAAATCAAAGATCCATACTTCATACTTTTATGATACGCGCGCTCTAACTGTTTCTGCCTTTCAATCAAAGCGTCAACAGACATATTGTACAAATAGGCTACCGAACCAAAATATTTTGAACGAATGTATTTGGAGTTATCAACAAAACGGCGCGTGTCTTCCGCCATTTTTTTCTTTTCAAACATGTTCACAAGCTCATCACCGTAAAGATTGGGATTGGAAAAATCCAATTCTGTACAGTCGTCCGTCACACAAAACCCCTCGTCTAGGCTGTCTGTGGGACGCATACTGGAATGATTTCCATTAAGTAAAAGTGTCATGGGGCCAATAAAGGTTCGTCTTTCTAAACCAGAATCGTTATCTAAAAGTTTGGCCAGTTCAACAACGGGAGCCGCTGGATTGATTGTAAAATCGTTTTTCTCTAGACCTTTCAAAATATCATCTTGAACAGAAAAAGGGACATTTAAATCTGTTAATCTCTTAGTTAGTGCCTCTTGATCGTCAATCACCTCACGCTCAGGACGGAAGTGCGGTGCCGTTAGAATTCGATTGACCATCATCTGCGTAAAGATCTGCCTCTTTCCATTGTAGGCATACTCGCCTAAACGAGACGCCAGTTCACCTAATATACGTGCATTCTTTCTTTTTTCTTCTTCAATACTAACTTCTAACTCTCGAATCTCTCGAAGAATTTCTGCTTCGTCTTCCAATTTCTCTTCTTCTGATCCAGGGCCTGCCCATAGATCTTTCAATCGCATTTTAGCTCGAACCAAATTTTTCTTGCGAATTTTTGACTTCACTTCCGTTTCTAGTGCGTTGAGGCCTTTATCTGCACCCTTTAACCACGAACTGACTTTGGACAAAACTTGCAATTTCTTTTCATCGATTGTTTCCAACTGTACAAGAAACTGATTTCGAATGCGCATTAAGCGAAGATCTCGCATGGAAAATTCAATAGGTGTAATAATTTTTCCAGCCTGAACACGAACCAATTTACTCACAGACGAAATATAACTTTGGTACATGGCCTTCGCACCAGATTCCATAACAAAAGCACCGTTGCTATTGGTAATAGGACGGTCCTCTGAATCGGCTATATACATTCCCCGATTTGCTACTTTATTTTGTGAATCGTTGTCTTTAAAATCAGGGTCAAACACCACTTTTCGGCCAGGACCCGTCGGATCGATATAATCCTTCATCAAGGCCACTTTCATCAGGTAAATTCCATCCCTTAATTTTTCCGTCGTTTTCAATCCATTCACGATAGAGTTGTACCTAAGGACTTCTGGAGAAATAGTCATCGAGACCGTCTTTTTCACCTCTAAATTCATGTACTCGTCGATATTGTATCGAAAGCGAAGGGTTTCATAATTGTAGCCAGTGACGAAAAATCGCGAAGGAATCTTGTCACGGCTTCGAATCGATTCCACATATTCTTTAGGAGTATCTCGAACATCAAATCCAAAAGTGAACTTATCATCCCAAGGATTTAACCCTAAGCCCAAGACTTTGCTAAAGCCACCTCGAGAGATCTCAACAGTTGGAAACAAAATATCCTCAGGCTTGTAGTACTTATGAGTGACTTCATCCACCCAGGCAAGGCACCCATCTTGATCCGTTAATAAAACCATGACTTCAGGATCAACGGGATGTTGTGGGAAAAGATGCGAGTCACGAATTCGACGAATCTTAAACTCCAGCCCCTTCATTTTTTTTCCAGTCATCATATCACGTACACAGGTCTTCGCCCGATACTCAATAGTTCTAGTGGTGGAAGTTTCCCCAGGTTGAACCTGAAGCCAGTTGATTTTTAAAGTATCAAGTTCGTATAGATCTTGTTTAAAGGCTCGGTTGGCTGCTAACAAGTCCTTATAATTGGAAGCATCTTCAAGAAAGGTATCTATATCAAAAGTCCGGCCCTCAGCCATATCAACAGGTGTGTACAGAGGCTTTTTGGGTCCCCGAATTTCATCAAATTCACCCAACAAGTATAG
>JAGRAG010000428.1 GCA_020435025.1 Bdellovibrionales bacterium
ATCAATTTTCTTTTTTTCGTGTCGCATAATCCGGGAAAACCCAAATGCTATAAAAAGCTCATGCAAAGCCTTGGGATTGGCCGAACTAAACTCTACAAAATCTATTCCACACAATCCGACATAATTAGATGAACTCATATCAACCTCCCCGATGGCTTGTCGTGTCAATTGCTTAACTTGAATTTGAAGGAATCCTATGGAAGCGCTTCTCAAAAGTCAACTCTCACACCGTGGAAACAGTTGGCTTTCCAATTATTTACGGCTAAATTGACGTCGTAATTAGAGTGAATATCCTAAAAGGAATTGTTTGAGCGAGTGCTCTTCCCTTACCCGCATTTCTCAAGTTGTCCCCCTGGGACCCTTTATAGTGGTATTAGAAAAAACCAGCGACAGGAATAATGGCGCTACAGATTAGGGGGAAAAATGGAAAATTTTAGAGCCAGCGGGACTTATACCAAACAGGCGCATGTTCGGATACCAGAAGGACTTTACGAAGAAGAACATGCTCGAAAGGGTTTTTTCGGAAGAGTCAGCCAACTTTATCATGAAAACCCTTTAACAGGATGGACAGATATTGATGGTGAATTGCGTCCTTATCAAATACCAGATGTCGGCAAAACCCCCGAGGTCCAAAACGGATACGCAGCTCTCTTGTACAATAATGATGTGGTTTTATCTATGGGACATTTTGTAAAACCCTACGATAATTATTTTCGGAATGCCGACTACGACGAAATCCTTTTTATCCACAAAGGCTGTGGAAAAGTCGAAACCACCTATGGTCATTTTGCTTATGAAACAGGCGACTATGTGGTCATGCCTCGCGGAACGACGTACAAGGTATTTGTTAAAGAACCCTCTGAGATCTTAAAAATAGAGTCGGCCTCAGAGTTTGAAGAGCCTACGCGAGGAATCCTCGGTCCGAATGCCCTTTACGATCAATCGGCAAAAGTCTATCCCGAAGCGGAGGTCGGCAGCGAAAGCGGACTTTCAGAGTACAAAGTAGAAGTGAAAAGAGCTGGTCAAATCTCGACCATCACCTACCCGTTTAATCCCCTAGACGTTCGAGGCTGGAAAGGTTCTCTATACCCCTGGAAAATCTCAATATACGACTACTGTCCAATAAACAGCCACAAATATCATATTCCCCCTTCAGGGCACTCGATGTTTGTTGCACAAAACTTTGTTATCTGCTCTTTTGTCGCTCGCCCTTTAGAGTTTACCAGTGAGCAGGTTTTAAAAGTTCCTTTTTATCATTCCAATATTGATTATGAAGAGGTGCTTTTTTATCACAAAGGCAATTTTTTTAGTCGTGATAATATTGGCCCTGGAGCCTTCACTTTTCATCCACAAGGCATTCACCATGGACCGCACACTAATGCTTTTAAAACGGCCAACGATAAAGAGTTTACAGATGAATACGCGGTCATGGTGGATACGAGATATCCTCTTCATCGAACAGAATTTTTTAAAAAATACGAAAATAAAGACTATTGGAAAAGCTGGTTTCCCAAAGAAGATTAGAATACTGTTGTTATAATGGGATTTCATGCTCTCTATAAGACAAGGAGTCGATAATGGCTAAAAAAACAAAATATGTCGCAAAAAAAGCCAATCCCGATGGAACGGTTCCCTATACGGAAAGTGAAAATCAAATTTGGAAAACGCTTTATGATCGTCAAATTCAAATCTTAGAAGGACGAGCTTGCAAAGAGTTTATTGACGGCCTCCATCAACTAAAGTTAGCTGCGAATCGAATTCCTCAACCTTCAGAGGTCAGCCGCGAGCTTCAAAAAGCTACGGGGTGGGCCGTAGAGCCTGTTGAGGCGGTGATTCCTGCTGACGAATTTTTTACTCTTCTTGCCAACCGAAGATTTCCCGCAGCCAGCTTCATTCGTTATCCCGAGGACCTAGACTACATAGAAGAACCAGATATCTTTCATGAGCTATTTGGTCATTGCCCTCTAATCACCCTGCAACCCTATGCGGATTTCTTAGAGGCCTATGGGAAGAAGGCCTTAGCATCAGATCCCAAAGATCTTAAGTATCTCTTTCGACTTTTTTGGTTCACTATTGAATTTGGACTGATCCGAACAGATGAAGGAATTCGTATTTTTGGTGGAGGAATTCTATCGTCCTACCAAGAAACTCTAGGAGCCTTAGAAGATCCTGGTGAGAGCTTTGAAGATTTTAGTGTAGAAACCGCTCTTAGAACACCCTATCGAATTGATATGGTTCAACCTCAATACTTTGTTATCAATGACTATCAAACCCTTTACGATATTTTAGAAGATCCTGCTCTTGATAAAAAGATTGCAGAAGCTAAAAAGCTTCCACCTATCCTACCCAAAAAACCGTTTTTAAAGGAGGGCTCGCTTGTCAAACCCAGAAACTAAACCACCGACATTACTAAATTCTACAGAACGAGATCGCCTTCTATCAGAACTTAACTATCCCTGGAAAATCAGTAATGATGGTAAAGAGATCATTTGTCAGTTTGACTTTAAAGGGTTTTACAAAACCATGGGTTTCGTGAATGCGGTGGCCTGGATTGCTCAACAAGAAATGCATCATCCTGATATGGAGGTGAGTTTTAACAAGTGTATCGTTCACTTCACAACTCACGACAGTGGTGGCCTCACCGACAACGACTTCCGCTGCGCCCGTCTCATTGAAAGTTTAAATCCGTAAACGATAAAAACGGCACTCTTTAGTTGTGGATAAAAATTCAGATAACTTAAA
>JAGRAG010000429.1 GCA_020435025.1 Bdellovibrionales bacterium
CTGAAAAGAAACGAGCCATTGGAAGCGCTTGTTTCAATACAGAACGTGTTCCCCCTCCTCCCCAGACGGCAATTTCATCCCATGAAAAATTCTTATCAAATTTCTCAAAAGCTTCGGCTAGTTGCTGCTGAACCCCATGAAGATCCGTATTGGTGCCCCACCATTTTCCACTTTTTTTATCTTGCCAGATTGTATTGATAGCTCCAATTTGATCAATATCTTTTTCAATTGCTGGAATTATCTGAGCTACTGTATTTTTTAACGGCGACGTCACGGCAGCGGCCTTTAAGCCTAAAGCTTGAAGAAACTCAAGTGTTTCATGGGTAAATTCATTCTCACGAATAGGAATTCGAATCACAGCAAGATCCAACTTAAGAAAAAACTCTTGGTGAAATCCAGGAGTCCAACTATGAACAACTGGGTTTCCAAGTATGGCTGCAAAGCCCTTAGACTTTTTGGGAAAACGGCACCACTGAAATAATGTTGGCTGATCAATTTGCGAACCTGTTGCCTCTCTAAAAAAGTTAATCGACATCGTCTCTCGATGCAATAGACGATACCACTGCCATCGGCCTTCACTGGACCTTGGCAGAAAAGATCTGTTCTCCGGATCTTCCAACCACCAGCTATGACCCTCCGCAAGTTCTTGAAAATCGTGAACTTCGACAGCCAATTTCAAATAAATTTTTCTCCCTGCCGTTGCTCTCTCAAGCTTCCTTCCACACTGAATCACACTTTGGTTAGAAGATCTTTCATGCAGGGAGACGATGCTTGGACTTCTCTCAGCAATATCGCCTAGTTCTAAAGGCCAATCCCACGTGAACAAAGAAAGATCCAAACCTTTAAAGAATTGAGCTTTAGGATCTCTGAAGCTCAACAACAAATGCGACCTTGGAACTGTAGCTAGTGCTAACTTAAGCATTTCTTCGCTGAGATAGTCATCTCGCAATTCAAAATAACGTACGCCCCATTTCAATCGCTTTTTTAAAAACTTCTTCCAATGTTTTTTATTTAAAAAGTTCTCGGGCAACAAGGACAAACAACCCTGAATCGAACCATTTGTAAGCCCCAAAAATAAGGGTTCTACGGAGTTGATTTGCTCAAACCCCTCTTCAATACAAAACTCCTCTGAGCAAATAGAAATATATCGAGTACGACGTTCTTGGTACTTAGAAAGATACTCTTGATACCCTGACCCCTCTTTAACTAGCCGCGGTCGGCTTAATAAAGTTCGCCCCTGATCATCGCTATCGCGACGGACCCAAATAACATTAGCATCTTTTGGAATCTCGCCTTGGTAACCCGCTCCTAAAGCTATATAAACGTCACAATTTTCTTCACCATAAAGTTCCATAAGATTATTAAGAACGTCTTGTTCCATCTCACGAAACACTCCTTCACCCATCGAACGAAAAATCTCTGAAATAGAACACTGTTGAAATTTTTCAATTTCAGTATCTAAATCCAGACATATCACCTGTTGCCGAAACTCGCGATAATAAGCTTCGATTCGTCTTAAGAAATGAGTTTTTCCCACACCTCTGTGGCCAATTAAAAGATGAACCATCGGTATCCATATTCAATAAAATAAGTATTAACACAAGGTCTATTACAATAGTATTCAACCCGTCCTCGATCATCAAAACAAAATATCTGATATTCTTCGGTAACTTCAAGTCGCCTTCCCTTTTGATCGATCCAGCGACTTCCCTTAGGAGGGCTTCCGCAATGCAATCGGTACTGAGTTGTCTGCCCTTCCGAACGAACTGGCTGAAAATATAAAGGACCTCTAAACACTTCAAGTCGGTCATTGACAGCAAATTGCCCCTTAGAATAGAGAATTTGCCGAACAGATCCCCCCGGATAAAATTGAATCCAATTTTCTCCATTCTGTTGACCCGAGACAATTACGTTTCCTTGAAACATCCAGGTGACTACTGTATTTTCAGGGATCACTAAAGTTCCCGACTCTATTTGTCCATTTCCATAAAAACAGATCTTATCGCTCCAATAGTGTAAATCACCGTTTAAGCTTATTGCAAAATTAACTATTGGCACAGACTTATGCTGAGGAATACAATGCAAAGTTCCGTTTTCATTAAAATCTATAAACGTTGTCTCTCCAGATACTTTATACCACCCTGCAAAGGGAATCCGCAGTAGCTGTTGCCCATTAAAAACTGTCAAATTTGAGGTCCAAACTTTAGTGCTATAATCACCATAGCTTTTCTCTACTAAACCCGTTTGACTATTCCAATCAATCTGGTCACGTATAGGAATAACAACTCCATACTGTTCAACAAAGGCCAACTGCAATTTTACAACCAGGCTGTTAAACTCTGCTATCCCATTTGGCCTAAATTTTGGCGTTACCAAAGCCGAAATGAAATAACGACCACTTACGGGACTCCATGAAATGTGTTTAAAAAACGGGTGAGAGACTTTTAATTGCCAGGCTATAGATTCAAAGTAGAAGTATGCCTCAGCTAATACAAAATTTTGTGTTTCTGGTTTTAATTTATTCCACAAACCAACATTTAATGCCCCCTGAACTCTTTCAAATTCATCAATAGTCATATTTGCTACAATTTCCAACTTACAGTCCGAACGAGAAAATTGAGCCGAAGATAATGTTTTCTGCCTGAGGCGACCAGAAGGAATTTGTGTCAAAGTCGGCCAGATTTCATCTCGAAATCGAACCATCGCAGAAGACCTCACGGGTGATACCAATGATAGGGCCCCGATAAGATGTTTTTTGTAATTGAACTGTTTTAAATAGGGATTCGGTTTTCCAAAAATGTAAGTATACTCAAATTCTGTCAATGAATGGTAACCATCTGAACAGTTCATAATTTCGATGTCAATCGACTCTGGATCAAGTCCCGTTATCCTTGCTTCTAATCTAAAACTATAGAAACAAGACACAAGAATCCAAATAACAAATACAAGTGATCTATTAAACATGAGTTTCTCTAACATTTGCCGTATAAAGAGGCAACTTATTGATGGGGGGTTGAACTACTTAAAAATAACGCCCAGCGCTTAAGTTGTCTTCTGGATTGAGAGCTCTTGTGACCTTTCTTATCAATTCAAAATGCTTAGGAGCGATAGAATTAGTAAAATGGTCCATACATTCAATAGGAAGCCGATAGGGTGCAAATCCTTTTGCTTTTAAAAGATCCAACTTTGCCCGATAGTCCTTCCATACATCTGCTTGAGGTGTTTTTTTATCGAATTGAAGAGGTATGACCAGTGCCAGTGTCCTCTGATTCAACTGGGTCCAAGTCCATGTAGATGAAAAAAGAATTGGACTCGAATTCCAACTCATTACAATCTGAAGCAAGTCATGTACACGATCCTCTTTTAATGGGCATAGAGGGCTCAACCATACTAAGCCTTGAGATTTATTCCTAACTTGATGACCCACTGAACTTGGTCGACCATCTCCCAAATAATAAAATTCTCGCAAGTTTTCCATAGCACTTGCCAGATCCTCTAAGAAAGAAAGCGGAATGATACGCAAGATCCAAATATAAAGGTTTATTTTTTTTAATGAAAAATCTCTTTTCTTCAGCCCAATGGCCCTTAGCTGAAGCTGAAACTGCTTTAGAACACTCCCATGGAGCTTCTTTTCACTTCGAATGAAAAATAGCAAAGTCCACTCTTGTTGACCCACAAAAGAGTAAACCCAGTGATCTTCCCTCTCTTTGGATCTCACCTGATTCTTATGAATGATTTTAACCCCAGCAATAGGAAGTATTCTCTCGACACCATTTCTTTGTAGAAACTGGATCACCAATCTCCATTGGCTTTGGGTGAACGAAACCAATGCTAAACTAGATTGC
>JAGRAG010000430.1 GCA_020435025.1 Bdellovibrionales bacterium
TCAGCCCAGACACCGATTAAAAAACCAAACAAACTAAAGGTCACGGAAGTAACCACTAAAAAACTAAACATCGCTATGGGATGCAAAACCTCAAACGAGCTAAAAAGCCGTGCCGTTGCCAGAATAATTAGCCCTAAAAATATTGACTTAGAAGCCGCAGCCCCAACATAACCAAGCACAATTTCGAAAGCTGAAATGGGTGCGGATAAAATTTCATACATGGTTCCCGTAAACTTAGGAAAGTAAATACCAAAAGAAGCATTGGAAATACTATGAGTCAAAACCGACATCATAATCAACCCAGGTACGATAAATGCCCCGTAGGTCACTCCGTCGACCACTCCTGTGCGCGATCCAAAGGCTGCACCAAACACAATAAAGTACAACGATGTCGAAACAACAGGCGAGATAATACTCTGGCCAATTGTTCTCCACATCCGAGCCATTTCCACATCGTAAATTGCTTTAACGGCCCTAAAATTCATTGTTTTGCTACCAGGTTAACAAAAATATCTTCTAAAGAACTTTGCTTAGTATTCAGGTCATCATATCTAATATTGTCCGCCTTTAACTGCTCCAAAAGATCACAGATACCGTTATTAGGATTGTTTGAATCATAGGTAAAAACAAGCTTCGAACCTTCCAGACTCAAATCATATGATTTCAGCGCCTCGGGAATCTCCGCTAGAGGTTGTTGAAGTTCTAAAATCAGTTGTTTGCTACCCAGTTTTTTCATTAAGGCGCTTTTTTCTTCAACAAGAACAATCTGTCCTTTGTTGATAACCCCCACACGATCGGCCATCTCTTCAGCCTCTTCTATATAATGAGTCGTTAAAATTATGGTGACACCTGATTCTCGAAGCTGGCGAACCAATTTCCACATGTCTTTTCGTAACTCGACGTCAACACCCGCAGTGGGCTCGTCTAAAAATAAAATCTGCGGTTCATGAGCCAAAGCTTTAGCAATGAGAACCCTTCTTTTCATTCCACCAGAGAGAGTCATAATTTTATTATCTCGCTTGTCCCATAACGACAAAGATTTTAAAATCGACTCAATATGTTGCTTATCGGGCTTAAGACCAAATAATCCACGACTAAATGTCAGCGTATCAATGACCTTTTCAAAAGCCTGAGTGGTCAATTCTTGTGGCACCAAACCAATCTGCTGCCTGGCTTTACGATAGTCCTTTTCAATATCAAATCCATTCACACTAATAATGCCACTGGATTTATTGGTGATACCACATATAATACTGATCAGCGTCGTTTTCCCCGCCCCATTCGGTCCTAATAAAGCAAATATCTCACCTTTGCGAATTTCAAGTTGAATCTCTTTGAGAGCCTCAAATCCACCATCATATGTTTTATTAAGACCGCAAATAGCAAGTACACTGGACATGCCGCCAAAATATCACTAAACCCTCGTATTGAAAAGAAAAATTAAACCTCGAAGTGACGACTGGCTACCCCCAAAACATGTTTTTAATCATTCCTAAGTCTTATGAGTTCACAAGAACCAAAACAAAATTTTTATCAGCCTTAGAAATAAAAATAATATCACTCTTCAATCCACTAAATTTAGGCCATCCAATCGACTTCGCCAGACCACTATCGGTGGAGACTATATGATTCAAATCGAGACCACTTCGCTAGATAGAGGTACCTACACCCTCACCGTCTATTACGAATAACATATTTATTTCACCCATTTCACTATTTAGAATTGTATTTGATCTCTGCGATTTGTTTATTTATTCTTTAGCCTGCTAAATCGAGTTTGAAGTACAAACTATAAATTGGAGAGTTTTTTGGCCTACGCAGAACCTTCAAAGGTTAAAAAAACCATCCTGAATCGACTTTTCGATTCACTTGCTTGGTTATTGGTCCTGGTCCTTTTATTTTGGCAAGCACCTCGCTGGTGGAAAACTTATCAACGACAAGGAATGCCTTTAAATCAAGTTGAGGTCTACGCATTTGACGGAGACCCACTTTTACTTCCCCAGATAGGAGGAAAATCTATTTTGGTTTTTTGGGCCTCTTGGTGTGGCCCCTGCCAAGCTCAGCTTTCCATGCTTTCTAATGCCTATAAAAATGGCGATTTTCAAAAAGAAGCCATTTATTTAGTTAACTTGGGTGAAGACAAAAAGATCGTCGAGTCTTATCTGAAAGAAAACCCCTCACCATTTAGGATCTATCTATCTAGGGATTCCAGTGCGTGGAAGGAATTCGAGGTTCTCGCCACACCTACGATCTTGTTCATTCTTCCAAACGGAGTGATTGACTATGCAACAACCGGCCTGTCCCCTCTTCTTAATTATAGAATCAAGAGTTTTTTGAAATAGAAAAACTATCCTTTGTTTTCGCCGTGTCTATAAGAAAAAGTCTGTTTCTTATAACTAAAAAGGCCATAAACCCCTTGATAGGTCATGGCCCTTAAATGTGAAACAATAATGAATGTTAGCTTTTATGGCTGTTTAGAGATATCTATATCAACGTAGTTAAAAACCTCGGACTGAGTAATAGACCCCCAAGATAAGCCTCCCAGCACCAAGACAGTTCCGTCATTGACTTCAATCATCTTATGCCGAGCCCGCTTTAAAAACATTTTTGAAGGCACTTCGATAAACGAATTCTCAACTGGATCGAAAAGCTCAGCGCGGTCCAAGAACTCTTCCGGACTATCACTCAGTGGATGATCCGGGGTGTAAGCGACTGTCGTACCACCTGAAATCAGAACTTTGCCATTGGCCAACAGCAATGCTGCGTGCATGGCCCGAGCTCGGTTGAGCGGTTCATCGATAACTTCAAATTTATTCGTATCAGGATGAAAGATCTCTGCTTTAGCCACAGCCTTTTCATCAAGACCAAAGCCTCCGACGATTAACACATTCCCTGATGGCAAATACGTCGCCGTATGAGCCCCTCGTCTTTCGGACATAGACTGAGTGAGCTGCTTAAATGAGTTCGTTTCTGGATCATATAACTCAGCCGTTGCAAGACCACCGCTGAAAGTAAATCCTCCCGCTATCAGGACCTTACCTGTTTTTAACAAAGTGGCTGTATGCCAGGCCCGTGGAGCATGCATATTGCCGACCATGACCGACACGCCCAACCGAGGGTCGAAGACCTCTGCCGTATGAGTCGGATTACTTCCTGTCCAATATCCTCCACCTTCCCAACCGCCTGTGATTAAAACTCGCCCGTCTTGTAAAAGTGTAGCCGTGTGCCCCGCTCTTGACGTCTCCATAAATCCTCGTGCTGAGCTCATCGAATTGTTACGTGGATCAAATAATGTCAGTTGTTTCTGGCTACTCCATCCACCGCTAAGAAGAACTCGACCGTCATTAAGTGCCGTAGCTTCTCGAGCATACGAAGACTGGCTCATCTTATGAGTGAGCTTAAAGGTGTTTTCACTTGCATTAAAGACCTGTCCCTGCTTCGTGTTACCGACGATAAAAATATTTCCATCCTTCATTTTCACAACAGATGGCATAAACAAGGGAGCGCTTGTTCGAGTCGCTAGTGGCGAAAAGCTGGCATCCGTTTGCACAGTGGCGCTCATACAATTCAAGCTCTCTTGAAAGTCTTTACATGTCACCGTTTCAAAATTATTCCGCGCATCAATTCTCTTTAAGGAAGGACTCTGAGCCATCACTGCGATAGATCGCAATCTATTATTACTAATTGATAGATTATTTAAAGAGCGCAATTGACTTATGGGATCCAACTCGCGAACACGATTGTTCTTTAAAATCAATGACTCTAAGCTATGCCATTCACTCAGAGGACGAAGATCCTCAACTTCATTGTCCGACAAGTCGACACTTTCAAAGTGAGAGTACTGTCTTAAAGGTTCCAATGTGGAAATTTGCTTATTTTTAAAAGTACCAATGACAGAGTTTCTTTGAAAAACCATATGAGCTTGAAGACAATCGTCAGACTTTCCATCAGGATTCTGCTGAAAAGCAGATGGTTCTAGCTCTCTTGCAGCTTTCAACATTCCACTGATCGACTTTCGCAATCCATTAGTCGCCATAGAACTCTCCGCCAAGACACAGTATTGACGAAATTCTTCAGGTTCGATGACCAATACACTCTCATCAAAATCCGCTCTTTCTTGAATCGCCGCAACAGCTTCATCAGGACATCTTTCAGGAGTATGATAACAAATTTCAGCTGCATTTTTCATTAAAGTAATATTGGCGTTGACCCTATTTAGTTGATCTTTAAGAACTTTATTCTGACGAAGGCTCACAACCATAGCTCTATTTAGCAAAATAGAATTGACCTCATTCAAGTTCTTTAGGTCATTGTCAAAATAAGCTTCCAACTCGCGCCGTCTTTGGGCAATATCTTTCGTCATTACTGATGAAAATTTGTGATAAATTCCAGCCGTGCTATATGGTTTTGTGATGTAACGAATATTTGCTGGTCCACCTTCATAAGCTGGATTATCCGGAGCCTCATCAAGTTGCTTTTTAAAATCACGGGTTGCATAGCGGATCGCATTAGCCATAACTTGATCACAACGGCTCAGATCGCCAAATGAACACTTAACAAATCCTAATGCTGACTCTCCATTAGACTCGGACTCACTATCGAAAAGCTCTGTAATTTTTTTTACATCACCACCAATTTGCAAAGCGCCAACTGTAATTGTCGTTCGCTTTGAAAAATTAGACTGAGTGTTTTTAAGATGGGCACTTACGTTAGCGTAACTACTGTCATAACTGAAGGCTGCCTCAAAGAGACTCTTTTCCTCTGTAGTCATAAAATCAATTTTTATTGAATAAAAAAGTTTCGCTCCTCTTTCAATCTGTGCAACATATTCGGCACCACAGGTTTCATCCCATCGAGCATCATCACTTCTTACGGAACGCCCAACGGAAGACAGGCGTTGCTGTTCAATATTGACACCTGCTTGACCACCGGCTTGAGCTTCCTCAAACACCAAAACACTGTTTTTAAACCTATAATCACCAGAATAGACAGCAGATATAGAAAACCCACTGCTTTTTGTCGCTTTCATAAACTTAGCACTCGCTTTGACTGTGGCAGCACCATAGCGAAATCGAGTCCCAGCATCCATGCCCAGCTCTTTCGAAAGAGCCGATTCACTAAGGGATTGGGTGAAGGACAAGTTTGCCTCCTGCCGTCCATGCTTTTCCGTTCTTCCTTTCAGACACGTTCCGACAAATTCTTGTGTGTCTGGATTGTATCCCATAGCAAGAGTTCCCTCTTCTTTCTGGCCGGCTGGAATATAAGCACTCCCTTGGGCAGCATGGACTCCGTGCAACAATAAGATTATTAGTATGATCCGTTTCATATAATTTCCCCTAATTAGTTCAATCGATAAAAATTATTTGCAAATCTCATAAGTTTAGCCATGACTGCCGACTGATTCCGTCGCTCCATTTCTTGGCCACGCCTTCGATCTACCGATTTTAAGTTCGTAAAAAGCTCTAAACGGTCTGCGCCCATAGACTTTTTAAGTGCTAGATCTTGCATTGCATCTAAATCATCACGAATAACAATATCCATGACCAGATCCTTGACCACATCAAGTTTTGGGTTCTCGCTCCACTCAAAAGCACGACATAAAATCAACACAGCTCGCATACGTATGGCTTCATGTTCATTTAGCCCTAGATTGGCAAGATTTGACGTATCTACAACGATTTCGCCAACCTTCTTTAGAAAATCTATATCGCTTAAAGCCGCTTCAAGCTCACGTCGTTCCTGAAAGGTTCTCAGCACCTTTCGTTGAATACTAAGAACGCGTTCTGCCTTTTTTAGAACCTGAATTTCATCTTCAGATGCAACCTCTTTTACTATTTGAGTAAAAACAGTGTCTGGAAGATCTTGAGAACTTTCTGTTGCATTTACAGATTTTTCCTCTCCTGCATAAGGCAAATAGTCGACAGGGTCTCCATTTCTATATTGCACTGTTTTATCTTGAATCGAAATTCGATCATTCAATGACCAAAGAATCACAGTGGCTATCAATAGTACACTGACAAAAACAAAGTTTCTTTTCATTACTCCACTCCTTTTAGTATTTCATGGTAGATTCTCACTCTTCTTTCTGATTCATCGCAAGAGCTCTGCCAGACGTAACAGTGATGATCCGCAATTGTTGAATAGATATTTCCACCATTTGAATTCAGTGATTTTGAGAATTTCATCGCAGCCGATTCATCCAATAAACCTCGAGATCTTGCGGGAAGCTCATACCATTCTGGAATTTTCGCACTTAGCATGATAGAAACCTTGACTTCGAATGGCGAAAAGTGGGGAAACGACTTTGATATCAACGCCGCCACACGAGCCACTCTTGGCGCCGCATACGATGTTCCCCAACTCTGACTGAGCTCACTGTTTCCAGAAGTAAAAATGTCAACAAAGTCTATTCCGCGACTGCTCTTATGATGCACTTGGTTTTCATAAGAAGCTCCAACCAACATCACATTTTCTTGATTCGTCAAGTATTGAGGACAAAAGTGGGCTTCACTTTCACTTCTGTTGCCTGCAGAAAAAACCCAGAGTGCAGAACCTTTATCCGTCATTATAGGGTGCTTTGAAAACATTTTTTGACACATCTTTTTGCTTTCAAAGGAGACGGCAGATAAACTGAGAACCTTACCTCCTTGCTGCTTAAAAGTAGGCCACCATGTTTTAACATGTTCGGATCTTAAGCATCCGTCTGTTCCTAGGGGAACCACTCCAATGTCTCCTTTTTTTGCCAACAGATAGGCGGTCTCAAATGAATGTTTTGATAGATCTTGAGGATTTAATTTTAATCCGATCTCATTTCTGTGTTCACGACCCAACCAGTAAAGATCCGTTTGACCAGAATTATCGGACCATCCATAGAAACTTTGATTTATGTGAGGACCTATTAATAAACTTCGTCCAATGTCCTGATTTTGAAAGTAGATCCAATGCTGTTCTTCTTCA
>JAGRAG010000431.1 GCA_020435025.1 Bdellovibrionales bacterium
AGCATGAGCAGGTTCTTTTACATCTTTAGATAACTCACTAGACCAATTCTCTATAAGCTTTATTATAGCGCGGTAGTCTTCAAAATCCCTTGAATATGGTAGAAGTGTTATTCCCAGTTGATCTTCATAGTAAATTTTAAGAAGTTCAAAAACCTCTTGCTCGTGCGTGAGCAATGGCAATAAGTTAAAATACTTCCGCTTCTTGATACCATTCTCTTCAGATTCTCTACTGGCTCGAACTATTAATTCGAGTAATTCAAGCTCCTCAAGTCCATAACCAACGAAAACGACTGTTTGCCCTGCTAGAATTGATCTCAACTTATCCACTTTTTCTGAGTTGCCATAAAGATTAATATAATCCAAGGATGAGGCAACCAGTGAGTCTGTGTCTGAAATCGAACCATGAAGGTGAACTAGAACATTTTTATATCTTAGATCGCTTTCAGAAAACTCATCTATTGATCCACAAATTCGAGGGCTTTCTTTTTCTTCATGCTTGATTCCTGGTTTAGCAGTATATTCTTGTTCACCAATGTCAGATGTTTGGATAACTCTTCCCTCGTGCTTTCCTCTTAAAGCATCTGAGAAAAGAGAGTCATAATTTGTTGTGAGAAACCGACAACCTATTTGAGCCAATAGGTCATATGCAGGGAACCGATCTGCCTTAACATTTTTATTATGAAGTAATGACTTGTAGCTCAGCTTTAATGGACTGCCACCCTTATGGTCCTGTTTGAAGAAATGGTCTGCAATAGAGATCTTTGTCTTCGTAGACTGCTTTAAGAGAAGGTCATATTTGTTATAGTCAATCTCCTCAACATCAACGAGGCTTTTAAGCATCATGTTAGCCAACTCATCCCATGAAGGAACACCGTACAGTCTAGAAACTCCATTACCTATAAAAAAAGTAAGCCTTCCCCAAATCGCCGCTTCTCTGACTTCAGGGGGGATAGGTACATCTTCAGGTCTAGGACAGTTCATTTTTTAGCTCGATAAATCTTGTTGCTGAAGTAAGTTTCGATACTCATTAGGTATTTTTTTTATAAAGTTAACTTCAAACTCATCCTCATTATAATTTGGAATAAGTTTTAAACGGTTAGAACTAACTCTTTCACCAAAGAACTGCCTTCTAATTTCTTTTCCTAGTAGTTCACCAATAGCTGACGGAACCGCATTTCCAATTTGTTTTTGCACATTTGAGTTGCCACCTAGTACTTCGACGTCATCAGGGAAGGTCTGAATACGGGCCATTTCTCTCATTGTCAGTCTTCTATTGTTCCAATGGAATGGACCAATAGCAGTTCCCGGTTGCGCTTGAATTGTCCAGCTTGGCTTATCGGGATGAAGTTTCAATAAGAAGCTCCAATAACGAGAGCGCCATTTGAAAAGTGGTTGACCGCCACCTCTTTCAGTATGCCAAAGATAATTTTCTCCAGGGGGAATTGATGGAAGTAAGGCTCCCCACTTTCCACCAACCTCAGACTCATGGTGAGTTTCTCCTTCTGGAACGAGATCACCTATTGCGTCCCACGCCGTCCTGAAGGTCTTTCCTTCAATATCTAGCATCGGATTTTCATCATCCTTGGGAAAAAATCGAGGTTTTGGAAATTCGAATTCAAATCCGTCGCGAGAGCCAATAATAAAAACACGTTCTCTTATTTGTGAAACACCAAAATGAGCTGTGTTAATCACTTGCCACTTAAAAGTGTAATTAGTCTTATTCCTCCTGTTGATTTCATCAATTGTTGTTTGCAGATACTTTAAGCCCTCATCTTTGCCCTTGTAAGCCAGGCCAAAAACATTTTCCAAAATAAAGGCGTGCGGCAGAGTATCCTCTAACACTCTCATGTATTGATAAAGCGTATTGGCCCGAGGATCTTTTAATCGTTTGGCATCCCCATCACGCCAATAGCCAGCTTTGGAGAATGGTTGGCAAGGAGGACCTCCAATGAGTAAACCAGCCTCTCCTCTTTTGAGTTTCGCTGTTTCTAAGATAGTCTCGCTATCAACATTTTCAATCTTATCTTCGATAACTGGCCAATCACGATTGTGCCTTAAGGTTTTACAGCACCACTTATCCATTTCAACGGCAACAGCGGTATCAAATCCAGCAGCTTCAATGCCATAATCCAATCCGCCAGCACCAGTGTAAAGGCTAATGACCTTTTTAATATTTTTTCGACTCATTACTTATACCCATTCCTTGGTAAATCTCTTATCATTACCTAAGTAGTTAATATTCGTTACTATTGTTGGGCAATTAAAGTGTATTGTCAATACACGAGGTGGATGTGCTTAGATTTAATTTAAAAGATGCCATGCAGACCTATGAGGCGAAAACAGGAATTCATTTGACCTACGAGGAACTCTCTAACCTTACTAGTATTTCTGTGGAAACGCTTAAATCTATAGCAACTCGCCCAGAATATAACGCGACGCTTAAAATGATTACGGAAATAGCATCTGCCCTCAATATCAATCCAGTAAATTACTTTGAGTGGAACGGGACTAAAAATGAAAAATAAGATCACTTTAGAAAAACTAACAGGCCTTTCCAATCAAGATTTAGCCGACGTGTTTGCCAAAAATCCTCGTGCCTATATGGCCGTTAAGGGTGCTGTTGCCGAAAAACACTTAGAAATCCTTCTCGTCAAATATCAACAAGAGGGAAAGATAAAGTCATTTAAATCCGCCAGTGGTGATTTTGACAAAGATTTTTATGTCACATTAAAGAATAACAAGGAAATCTCCCTCGAATGTAAGAATGTTCAAGTCTTAAACACCTCTTCAAAAAAACTTCTTCCTGATTACATCAAATTTTTAACCAAAAACCACTACCTTTCCGAAAACTGGCTGGTGGACACCTTTAAGTCTATGGCCAAAGAAGGTGTTTTGATTGAGACAGATAGCAAAGTCAAAAATCTTCAAGACCTTCTTCACGTCATCATGACAGAAAAGGCCAAAACCAGCACTGAGTTGTTAAAACATTTCCCTCAGGGACTTAGAGAGTCAGGAGTTCCGCGATACGAATTTAGTGCATCCCAATTGCGACAATCAGATATCCAAAAAATTGAAATTGATGATTTCATCACTCAATTTGATGATCAGCCTCTTACAATTGACTTTCAAAGGACAAGAAATTCCACGGATGATGATGGAGACACCAGAAGACAGCGACTTTACCATGTTGATGAAATTGACGTTGT
Organism: Bdellovibrionales bacterium; assembly: GCA_020435025.1. GTDB lineage: Bacteria > Bdellovibrionota > Bdellovibrionia > Bdellovibrionales > UBA1609 > JAGRAG01. Next base: position 3,207 of record JAGRAG010000431.1, read on the forward strand.
AGGAGCTTGTCTGTTTTCCAGAACAATGAAATGGCAGTTTATCTTTGGGCATTCAAAGCACTATGCCATTCACAAAAATTATTCGGATCGTTATGCAAATAAATTTGTCATCGAAACAGGTAAATGGTCCTCTGATTTGTTAGCCTGCTTAAAAATTTAATGACAATTTTTCCTTGTACACTCGCATCGGTTACCAGATCCTTTCAATGCTGCGGTTTTTATTTCATCGGAAAATTCTGGATTCCCCTCGGGTTTATCAAGTCTCTGCTTCACGTTATCATGACATGACTTACAAAGGACTTCAGCATTGGAAGAATCGTTTAATCCTTCATTTTCAGTTAAACCACGATTCTTATGATGTACTTCTAATTGAGAAGTATTCACACAACGACTGTTAAGAGAATCTTTCAATTTATCAAATCTTGCCATCTTAATCTCCCCGTAAATGAAGTTTTGCAACCATCTTTATTCTGAATGGATTATTTTTATTTCGCAAATTTTTCTAACATATCTGTTATGTTTCACCAAATCCTCCTCCACTGGCCTGCGGCTGGGACGAGAGGAGGATTTATGAAACAATTCAAAGAATACATGAGAAATAACATCAATTTTAGAAATTTCCTTTACCTTTTTCGATTCATTTTGATTTGCATAAAACTTATCGACTATTTTTCTTCATAAGGCGTGACCCACTTTTGGAAAATGACCCTTCTGTGGGTCACATCAAAAAGTAAATCCTTTTAACTACTTACTAAAATCCATGACCCACACACGGGTCATTTCCAAAATTCATTTTTTTTTCATCTCTAAAAATCACAATGTATTCAAGACTTTGCTGATTAAGCGAAGTTGGCACCATCTGTGCTCATAGAAAGAGAAAGTCTGATGAAGACAGAAAAAATATTTTAAAGGAGGTGAGCGTTGAAGAGAAGAAGGGGGTATGGGGGCGAAGCCTCCATCAAGCAAAGCGAGCTGATCCAGCCAGAGATCAAGCGAGTTTTGGGACAATGACTACATTGTCCATACTTGCATGACAAAAATGATTCCAAAACTACAAAACCCCAAAAGG
>JAGRAG010000432.1 GCA_020435025.1 Bdellovibrionales bacterium
TTTGTCAGCGATCAATCTAGGAAAATTTGAAAACATTGATGAGTTAGAGGAACTAGGTGACTTAACAGTTCGAGCGCTCGATTCGCTTTTAGACTACCAAAGCTATCCTATCGATGCGGCTTATCGATCGACTATGGATCGTCGACCTTTAGGTGTGGGTGTGATCAACTTTGCTTACTATTTGGCAAAAAACGGTGCGAAGTATTCCGATGGCTCGGGATTGAATCTGACTCATCGAACTTTTGAAGCGTTACAATATTATTTACTAAAAGCGTCGAATCAATTGGCTCGTGAAAAGGGTCCATGTCACCGCTTTCAAGAAACTAAGTATGCAAAAGGTATCATGACCATTGATACTTATAAAAAAGATATTGATCAGATTTGTGATGAGCCCCTTCATTTAGATTGGGAGTCTCTTCGTAAGGACATTCAGAAAGATGGTCTTCGCAACAGTACCTTGACGGCGCTTATGCCCAGTGAGACTTCGAGCCAAGTTTCTAATAGCACCAATGGCATTGAGCCGCCACGTGGATACGTCAGTATCAAAGCCAGTAAAGATGGTGTTTTAAAACAGGTGGTTCCTGACTTTGAAAACTTAAAGGACCAATATGAATTGAATTGGCGCATTCCTAATAATGAAGGGTATTTGCAGTTAGTCGGCGTGATGCAAAAATTTGTCGATCAGGCCATTTCTGCAAACACAAACTATGATCCGGCTCGCTATCCTGAAGGCAAAGTGCCAATGAAACTGTTGCTGAGTGATTTGTTATTAGCCTATAAATTGGGGCTGAAGACACTTTATTATCACAACACAATGGATGGTGCGACCGATGAGCATGGTGTGGACGAACCTGAAGATGATGGATGTGCTGGCGGCGCTTGTAAAATTTAATCGAGACAATCAAATGGTGGGATTTTAAGTTTTAAAATCCCTTATAGAAGACAGCAGAGAAGGAAAAAGAGTATGTCGTATACAACATTTAATAAAAACCAAGTGGACGCTTTAAAAGAGCCCATGTTTTTTGGCGAAAATGTCAATGTGGCACGGTACGATCAACAAAAGCATCGTATTTTTGAAAATCTTATTGAAAAACAGCTCTCTTTTTTCTGGCGCCCGGAAGAAGTCGATCTTTCACGAGATCGCAGTGATTATATGGAGATGGAAGAGCACGAACAGCATATCTTTTTAAGCAATTTAAAGTATCAAACGTTGCTTGATAGCGTGCAAGGGCGCTCTCCCAATATGGCGTTTTTGCCCATCGTCTCTATTCCAGAGCTAGAAACATGGATTGAAACTTGGTCGGCTAACGAAACGATCCATAGTCGTAGTTACACCCACATTATTCGTAATATTTTACCAGACCCTTCGGTTGTTTTTGATGACATTGTTATTAATGAAGAGATTAAAAAACGAGCTTCGTCGGTGACGGAGTATTACGATCAATTGATTGAAAAGGTTCAGTATTACAACCTATTCGGTGAGGGCACTCATACGATCAATGGTAAAGATGTTAAGGTGACAAAGAGAGAACTAAAAAAGCTTCTTTATTTGACCTTAGCATCGGTAAACATTGTTGAAGGGGTACGTTTTTATGTCAGCTTTGCTTGCTCCTTTGCCTTTGCAGAGCGGGCGCTGATGGAGGGCAACGCCAAGATCATTAAATTGATTGCCCGTGATGAAGCTTTACATTTAGCTGGGACACAGCAGATGTTAAAGATCTTTGCGACGGGGAAAGATGATCCTGAAATGATGGAGATTGCCGACGAATGCGAAGAAGACGTGATCGGCATGTTTAAGGAAGCGGCTGAACAAGAAAAAGAGTGGGCCAAGTATCTTTTTAAAGATGGGTCGATGATTGGTCTTAATACAGATATTCTTTGTGATTACGTGGAGTACATTACGGACAATCGTATGAAAGCGATTAATTTAGAACCTGTTTTTGGCAAAAAGAGTGATCCACTCCCTTGGATGGGGGCATGGCTTAAAAGTGACAATGTCCAAGTGGCTCCTCAGGAAGCGGAAATCAGTTCTTATTTAGTTGGAGCCATTAAAAACGAAGTCTCCAAAGAAGACTTCACAGACTTCGAACTGTAAACGTCACATAAATCAGGTTGCCACTCCTTGCGGAGGAAGTTCTGTTTCTTGTTTATAGATTCTGAACACTCCGCAAAAGGCTCAAACAAGGCGATCGGCAGCGCCGCTCACTTTGTGAGCATCGCACCGACCGAACTCGCTTTTGCGGAGTGTTCAGAATCTATAAACAAGAAACAGAACTTCCTCCGCAAGGAGTGGTAGACACAAAATGGTTTAGCTTTTTACGCCTAAGATTTGTGTGACGTGACTGAGGCCGTTATGCCCATCACCTTCATGAATCTCTCGTTCCACTTCGCGAAGAATTTCAAATTCCAGCCCCAGAAGCTCCGATTTCGCTTTCTGTGCTTTTAACAATAGATCAGGATCCTTTGGGCCTCCTGTACCATAGGGAATTTGATTTGGAGTGTAGGCTTCAAGAAGAAAGACTCCTTTTGGGTTTAAGCTATCTACAGCTTGGCGGTGAATGCGCTCTCGTAAAGCAGATGGAAGGTGACAAAAGATCGATACGATTCCATCCCATTTTTGTTCAAACAAAGGTGTGTCAGACAAATCGCCGCAAATGTGTTGAACAATCACGTTTTTATCCTGAGCTAATCTCTTGGCTTTTTCCACTCCTCGTTGCGAGGAATCTATCGCCGTTACATGATAGCCCATCTCGGCCAACCACGTAGAGTTTCTGCCTTCGCCATCGGCAATACAAAGAACGTGACCTCCTTTAGGAATGCGCTGCCCTTGTTCTTTCAGAAAGTCATTTGGCTCCGTACCATACATATATTTTTCGTCTTTGTATCTCTCATCCCACATCCGCTCATCCCTTTATGAATCCCTGGTTGAATATTGGAGATATCACAGATAGAAGTTAAGGTCTAGGTGAGGGGCCAAAAGGAATCTTTATGAACAAGGACAAGTTGAATCTCTCTATAATTGTTCCTTTAGTTTCCCGTAACGAACCTTGGCAGGAGCTTTTAAAACAGTTAGAAAAAGTGAAAAGCCCAAAGGTTTTTGAAGTGATTTTTGTATTGCCGGATACAGAGGAGCAGGATCTTAGCACGTCCTCTATTACAGAGAGCCGATCCTTTCGATGGGTTCGGGCTCCAAAGGGGCGTGCGAGCCAAATGAATCGAGGAGCTGAGTTAGCAACGGGTGATTTCTTTTGGTTTTTACATGTTGATAGTTTGCTAATCGAGCCGTGGCAGAGACCCTATTTTTTTAATCAAGACGCCCTTTATTACCATGATCTTCGGTTCACCGAAGAACTTCCTATGATGAGAATTAATGAGTGGGGTGTATGGTGGCGGAGTCATTTACTAAAAATGCCTTTCGGTGATCAGGGTTTTCTTCTATCCCGTGAACTTTTTGAAAAAGTGGGCGGCTATCCGATGGATTGTCGCTATGGAGAGGATCATCTTCTGGTGTGGAAAGTTCGACAGCGTGGAGGCGTGATTTTGGCTTTGGGACAATCCCTGCGAACAAGTGCTCGAAAGTATTTGGAAAAGGGGTGGTTTCTTTTAACGGTCAAGCATCTGTGGCTGACTTATTTGCAAGCAGCTCCTATGCTTTTAGAGATTTTAAAAGTGAAGTGGAGGGTAAAATGAGGAAAATAGCCGTTGTCTCTTTTGTTAAAACTCCAGGCCTTTCTCCGGTGAAAACGCGACTTGCTGCGACGATCGGTAAAGAAAATGCGGAGCGTGTTTTTCAGCACTGCATACAAAAAATCGACGAACTACTTACTGAACTGCAGCATATAACGGGCCTTGACACTTTTTGGGCCGTTGCAGAAAAATCGGGATTGGGTCACTCATTGTGGAGAAATCACTCCACGCTTTTACAGCAAGGACACGGATTAGGTGAACGATTGCATCATATTTATGAACCTCTTAAGAAGGAATATGATGTTGTGTACTTCATTGGTGCCGACTCTCCTCAGTTAACTGTGTCCCATCTTCGTGATGCAGAAGCCTGTCTTATGAATTCAGAAAGTGACTTTGTCTTTGGTCCCACTCCGGATGGTGGATTTTATCTTTTTGGCGGCCAAAGACCTTTGCCGAATTCGGTCTGGACGGATGTGACTTATAGCGCTGAAACAACGTTAGACGAAATTTCTACGCTCGTTAAGGCTTTTGGCAAAGTGGGTTTTCTTCAGTCAGAATATGACATTGATCTTGTCGAAGATCTTAAAAATTATGATTGGCCTTTCCCATTGAACTTTTAAGAAGGTGGCGTTATAAAAAAACGTCTATTTTCAGGGGAGAACAGCATGTCATTTAATAAAGTGGGCGTCGTTGGCGCTGGTCAGATGGGCAATGGAATTGCGCAAGTCATCTCAATGAAAGGTGTCGAAGTGGTGATGATGGATGTTTCTGAATCGGCGCTTGAAAGAGGTTTGGCTACGATTGTAAAAAGTTGCGACCGATTGATTTCAAAAGAGAAGCTGACTGCTGATGAAAAAGAGGCGACTTTATCTCGAATTGTGGCCACTACTAATATGAAAGATTTCAGTGACTGTGATTTGGTTATTGAGGCAGCGACGGAGAACGTGGACCTCAAAATGAAGATTTTTGCGGATCTGGATAATATCTGCTCTCCTAAAACTTTGCTGGCTTCTAACACGTCTTCGATTTCTATTACAAAAATGGCCGGAGTCACTAAGCGTCCAGAGTTAGTCGCCGGTGTTCATTTTATGAACCCAGTGCCTTTGATGAAATTGGTTGAAGGGATTCGCGGGCTGCAAACAAGTGATGAGACTTTTGGAAGGTTGGGTGCCTTTGCAGAATTTTTAGGAAAAACTTGGGTCGAAGCACGTGATATGCCAGGATTTGTCGTCAATCGTATTTTAATGCCGATGATCAACGAAGCTATCTACACCCTTCATGAAGGTATTGCTGGAGTGGAGGATATTGATGCAGCTATGAAGCTTGGAACGAATCAGCCTATGGGTCCTTTAACGTTAGCTGATTTTATAGGTCTTGATACTTGTCTTTCCATTATGCAGGTGCTGCATGAGGGGTTAGGAGACTCTAAGTATCGACCTTGTCCGCTTTTAGTAAAATATGTCGAAGCCGGATGGCTAGGTAGAAAGTCAGGTCGAGGTTTTTATAACTACGGGGAATAGGATTTAAAATGGAATTTCAAAATTTAACTTTTGCAGAAAACGGAGACGTGGGTGTGCTTACGATCTCTCGGCCCAAGGCGCTTAACGCTTTAAATTCAGAGCTGCTTGGGGAATTAGATCTAGTTTTAGACAAGATCCATGCTCATTCTCGGCTGCGCGTTCTTGTTATTACCGGTGATGGAGAAAAAGCGTTCGTTGCGGGAGCAGATATCAAAGAGATGTCTGAATACTCGCCGGATCAGGCGTTAGAAATGTCCTTACGAGGTCAGAAGATCTTTCATAAAATTGAAAGTCTTCGTCAACCTGTTATAGCGGCGGTTAATGGTTTTGCATTGGGTGGCGGCATGGAGCTCGCTTTAGCTTGTGATTTTGTTATAGCAAGTGACAACGCACGCTTTGGTCTGCCTGAAGTGAGCTTGGGATTGATTCCTGGATATGGTGGAACGCAAAGACTATGGAGAAGTGTTGGGGCTTCTGTGGCTAAACTTATGACTTATACCGGGGATATGTATTCCGCTCCGCAGATGAAAGAGTGGGGGCTCGTGACAGATGTTGTGGCTCTAAGTGAGCTTATGGAAAAAACAATGGCTGTTGCCAAAACCATTGGCTTTCGCGGGCCCCAGGCAGTGAGTGCCGCCAAAGTCGTGATTAATACAGGAATGGATTGCGATCTTCAAGTGGGACTACAAAATGAAGCTCAGGCTTTTTCAA
>JAGRAG010000433.1 GCA_020435025.1 Bdellovibrionales bacterium
TGTCAATCAATTTGCTAAAGTTAACTTTATTCATGTCTTGATTGGTTCCAGTAACTTTATTATTCCGGTCGTTGTTTGGAGTTATTCTCCAAATATCGAGTCGGTTGTTTTCTGGCTGATGGTAGCAAGATCCATTGGGGCGATCGCCTTTGGTGCTGTGGCATTAAAAGAGCTTTCTCTAACAATTTCTTGGGACACGGGTGCATTTAAAAGAGTATTTCACTTTGGCGGATGGATGACGGTAAGTCATGTTATTGCAAACATGTTGTTGCAAATAGATAAGCTTATTTTAGGAGCGACGGGCCCTGTGCAAAGAGTTTCTTTTTTCTCAGCCCCATTTGAAATGATCTATCGGGTGAATATTATTCCTGGGGCATTGCTGCGTGCAGTGTTTCCTGTCTTTGCCGATGGGAGTGAGGCGCATGGAATTCGTGTTCGAAAGATTTATCTTTTTTACTTAAAGTTTATCAATTTTCTTCTTTACCCTATTTTATTGGGCTTGGCGTACTTTTCCTCAGAGTTATTGACCTTATGGATTGGAAGCGATTTTGCTTCTCAATCGACAATTGTCATGCAATGGGTCTCTCTGGGGGTTTTGTTGAATTCAGGACATTACCTTCCTTTTGGGCATCTTCAGGGTTCTGAAAAAGCCAACTTTTCGGGAAAAATACATTTGGTGCTGCTGCCCATTCAAATATTAGCCACTTATTTTTTCATTTTAGAGTTTGGGCTTTTAGGAGCCGCCTTAGCTTGGGTGTTTAGATCTTTCTGCGAAACAACAATGATATTTTACTTTTCGACAAAGACGCTTTTCGAAAACGGACATCCTTTTTTAAAGATCTATATTTTTCAGACAATTTGGTCTTTTTTGTCTTGGGGGATCTTAGTTTTTCTAAATCAACTAGAAAGTCGTTTCATTGTTTATCTTGTTGTTGTTGTGGCATTTGTTTTTCTTCACTTAAAATTTATCTATTCAAAAGAAGAAAAGGAAAGAATCGCTGACCTTTTAAAATTAATTCAGGGAAAAATTTTTGGAACCAATAAGCCGACAATTTGATGTAGTGATTGTTGGCGCGGGAATCATCGGATTGACTCTGGCGGCGGCAATTAAAAGGTATCGTTCCACCTATAAGATTGCAATTATTGATAAAGAAGGTTCGTATGCGCGACATGCAAGCGGCCGTAATAGCGGGGTTATTCATGCCGGAATTTATCATTCGCAAGACTCACTAAAGGGGCAACTCACCCATAGGGGGAACATTCTATTAAAGGAATTTTGCAAGAGTCGAAATATCTCTGTGAACGAGTGTGGAAAGTTGGTGGTCGCTCAAAACAATGACGACATTGCGGGGCTTGAACTTCTTTTTAAGAGATCTAAAGAGAACGAAGTCGATGCGCAGATGATATCGGAAAGTGAAGCGCAAGCAAGAGAGCCGTTTGTAAAAACTTATGACAGGGCCCTTTTTGTCAAGGAGTCGGCATCGGTTGATCCGATTCAGGTGTGCGAAGCGCTTTTCGTAGAGCTAAAAGAAATGGGAGTAGAGTTTTTCTTTAATACAAAATTTTTCAGACGAGATTCGGTATCTTCGTTTGTCGATATTACGGGAAACGCCTTTCATTATGAGTTATTAATTAACACAGCTGGCCTTTGCGCGGACACAATTGCTAAAAGTTTTGGTATTGCCGATGAGTATACGGTTCTTCCTTTTAAGGGTGTTTACTTAAAGTATTTAGATAGAAATTTCGTTAAACACCATATTTATCCCGTTCCGAACTTAGAAATGCCTTTTTTGGGTGTTCACTTTACAGTTTCTGTAGACGGGGAAATTCTTATTGGTCCAACGGCGATCCCTGCTTTTTGGAAAGAAAACTACAAAGGCTTTCAAAATTTTAACTTTTCCGAATATAAAGAGACCTTATATTTTGATGGGAAACTCTTTATGCAAAACAAAAACAGCTTTAGGAAATTTGCGATTGAAGAGCTTAGAAAATTGCACTCTTCCTATCTCATTAGAACGGCAAATCAGTTAGTAAGAAATCTAAATCCAAACAAAGTAATAAAGAGTGACCATGTTGGTATTCGAGCACAATTAATAGATAATCGAACTCTTGAACTGGTAAAAGATTTTAAAGTTATAAAAGAAGAAAAGGTGATACATATTTTAAATTCCGTATCGCCAGGATTTACAAGTAGTTTTGCCTTTGCGGAATATGTGGTTAAAAAATTTATTTAAAGATAAGGCCCCCTATCGATTTTTGTAGCAAATTAATAGTTTGAACTGGACCCTGTTTTTATGAAGCCCGGCTTAAGGATAGGATAAGCCTCTTCATTGCATATCTATTGTCGCAAAGTATCTTTAATTAGCGATATACAGTAGTTATTTTTGGATTAACTAATAAAAAGACCCGCAACAGACCCTCTTTACGTTAATTATTATAAGTAAATATCTCTAATTAGCGATAAAAAACTATAAATAATCATTTTATATCTTTAGTTAAAGATATATATGGATTAAAATTAGATAATATCGTCAAACAGGGATAAAAAATGAATATAGGTGAATTCGTTAGGACCAAGAGAAAAGAGAGAGGCATTAGCCAAAAGCAGTTAGCAGAATACGCCGAGGTGAGCTTTTCGTTAATTAACAGGATAGAAAATGGGGACATGCATTTGCGATTGAGTACTTTAAATCAAGTCCTGGAAGTCTTTGGCCATGAGGTTGGGCCGGTACCGCAAAACAAAGAAATAGATCTGTCTGGAGAAATGCTAAATGAATCATGAAGTCGATTTCAAGTTGATAACAAAAGCTCGAGTCTGCTTGAGGGGAGAGTTTGTTGGAATCCTTGAAAAAGAGTCCGAAGAAAAAACGATATTTCAATATGACGAAGAATATTGCGCTAGAGGAAAAGCGCAGATTTCCACGTCTTTACCCGTTCGACGGGAGCCTTACATCTCTCGTCAGTTACATCCATTTTTCGATAATTTAATTACAGAAGGATGGCTATTACAGCATACAGAGAAAGTATTTCATATAGATAAATCAAACAGATTTGCCTTATTAATGGCAACCGGAAAGTCACCTATTGGAGCTGTGACGATACACCCGCTTGATTTCCTAGAAAGCGAAATTGATTTAACAAAATTTTTCAAAGACGATCTGGAACTACAACAGCTTGTCCCATTTAACGACACACCGGTGCCAAACTTTAACCGCTGTCCATCTTGTTTCAAAGCCGTTGATTCAGGAAGTATTCATCAAAGGTGTGCAAAAAAGATGTGGGGAACCACAAAAAAACTAAGTGTTGGTCTGGATCCCACAGCTCCCCAAACCTCATTTGCTAGAGTCATTTATGGAGGTTCTATTTCAGGTGCCCAAAAAAAAGGAATGTTCAGACTGAATCCGAGCAAGGGATTGTTAACTCCTGTTCCTTCGGGAGCTCAATACATATTGAAGCCTAATGGCGTCTACCCGGAACTGCCAGAAAATGAACATGTGACGATGGCAATAGCTAAAAAATTAGGGTTTGATGTCCCCCCTTTTTCAATTCTTCACATTGATCAGATTGGAATCATTTTTGCGATAAAAAGATTTGATCAGTTTGAGAACGAAGCCCTTATGGTGGAAGATATGGGACAGGTTATATGTGTTCCGAGTTCAGACAAATATCAATCAAGCAATGAAAAAATCGCAGCTGCAATAGCGAAGTATTCATCGGCTCCTACAATTGACTTAAACAAGTTCTATCGTCGATTGATCTTCAGTTACTTTATCGGCAATGCAGATATGCATCTAAAAAATTGGTCTTTATTAGAAAATCCAAAAGCAAAGGGAAGCTATATGTTGTCTCCTTGTTACGACTTCTTGAATACGAGGCTTCCCATCCCCCAAGAGAGAATCGACATTGGCCTTTTATTAAATGGAAAATCTCGCAATCTTAAGTGGACCTACTTTAGAAATTTCGGCGAAAAAATTAAGATACCAAAAAAAATGGTCGAGGAGCCTTTTGAAAAATTGGAGAGCTGGCTAAATACGACTGAAGAGTATGTTAGTGCTTCAATGCTTTCAGACAGCTCTAAAGAAAAATATCTGGAAATAGTGAAGTTTCGCTGCAAAATCCTAAAAGGTGACTAGCGTGCTTTACAAAATAATTTATTCTAGTTGAAAGAAGCTACAAAAAAAATTTTTTAAAAAAATTAACGTCACTTATTTCCATGGAAGATATTAGAGACACTTTTTTCCCAGAACCAATTGCCCATCAAGATTTCCCGAAGGATTTAATGCCTCCGATTTGTACATTCTAAACGGCGCATTCACCCACTGATTGGTACTCCAAGTTTTTACAACACACATTTTATACTGAGTGTTTGTCGATTGTATTTCTACAACATAAAAATCGCCCACTTTTAAGGGGAATCTGTAAAGCTCTCTGAGATCACAATGATTAAGACAATTCCAATGACCCCTGCCGAAGCTAGGATAGAAAAAATGCCAATCCGGGGCGCGCAGGGGATTATTCCAAATAGGATTCCTTTCATTTGCTGAGTTTTTCCCATCTTTAGTGGGAATCAAGGAGACGGGGTGACTGCGAAAGTACCAGTTAACAAGTTGGGGAACATAGTCAGCAGCGATCGCTGCCTGAGGAGCGGACTGATCTTTGACGTAGGAAATTAATTCTCGAAGAGGTTGTTTGTCGTTATTGAGTTCGTGAAGGAAGTCGCTCACAATTACGTGAATGCCATGGAAGGGCGTGGCGAACCGGCGAAAAAAAAGCATTTCAGGAATCAGACATGCAATAAGTAAGAAAGCCACCCATTTATTGGGGCTCCAGGATTTAGGATGCCACCCAATAAAAAAAGGAACAAACAGAAAGAGAATAACGATCGATAAATAGTACCGAGTTTGAGAAAAATCATGAAGATCTAAAAATCGAGTTACTAATAGGGTGATGGCCAAAAAAACCCACATGAGCTTAGCTTTTTGTTTTTCATCGTTTTTAAATAGAAGCCGAGAAACAATAAGAAACATCAATACAGAATAAGAGATTTCGACAAAACTTTTAATTCCACGAAAGCCATTTTCCCAACGAAACCCGCCAAAGCCACGAGGGATCCAAAAACGAGTTAAAATGAGATAAGCACTCAAAGTAACAAGTCCCGGCAGAACAATCCCCATGGCGATTTGCTTAAGTTTTTTTGAAAATGAAAGCTCGGTCCTTTGCCAAACAACCACACAGCCAACGAATCCTAATAGAAACGAGTACAAGCTTCCACTGAGAGGTTGAATTTGTGGCAAAAGCAATATCCCAGTTGTCAAAGGCAGCCACCCGATCGAGTGCCCTTTGCTTAAATACCCCAGGCCCAAAACTCCAATGGCGAGCAGGAGATCTAACAAAGCATGGTATCTAGCGGTCCTATTGTGCAAAACCCGCACAGACTGGAGCCCAAAAACGGTTGCGACAAGGTTTGCCCCCCAAACGGGTAAACCTCCGAAGGTGACAAGCCCAAATCCAACAATGCTTGAGGTGAGGGCATGAGCGGCAACAAAAGGTAAGCGGACAGAGCGATCGTCTGAAAGACCAAGTGTGCGACCGATACCTAGTCCTAAAGCGCCTGCATAAAA
>JAGRAG010000434.1 GCA_020435025.1 Bdellovibrionales bacterium
GCAGCCAATGTTCAGCATGATGTTTTTTGCCTCGTTCGAATTTTGTATGATTCTGTTGGAGGACAAAAACACTATGCAAAACAGCCAGATGTCATCAAAGATATTTGTTGTGGTCTTAAAAAGAATTTGATGCTTAAGAAGTTTAAAACCGCTGGGCAATTAAGATCTTATTTGGAAAATTTGGAGTGGTGACAATGTCGATTGAAGAGGGAATGCTCCTGCACTTAAATGATTTTCCACACTCTATGTCTGTGAGCAGTGAGGTTGGGCAAATCAATCTTCTTAGTCGGCCCGCCCCAAGTGAAAAACGAGTGAATGAAGATGCCTGTGGCGTTAGGTATATCCAAGACACTTTAGTATTAGTGGTTGCTGATGGGTTGGGTGGACACAAAAACGGACATCTGGCTTCTGAAATTGTTGTGAAAAATTTGTTGAGTAATTGGCAAAAAAACGAGGACGTTACCATGGAGTCTATGATGACGAAGGTGGAGGAGTCCCATAAGTTAATCAAAGATTTAAAAGCGGGTTCCGGCTCTACTGTCGTCGTGGCTCTTGTCTATAAGAACACCGTTCGCTTTCTTAGTGTTGGTGATTCACGAGGATTTTTAATCAGTGGTCATAGGAATTTTAAGTACAAAACTTTAGAGCAGTCACCTACAGGTCTGGCTGTAGAGTCTGGATTTTTAGAAGCAGGAGAAGCCCTAGAACATGAAGACAGCCATCTTGTGTTGAGTGCTTTAGGTCATGATCCATTAAGAATGGAAGTGACGGGGCCTATTGAGCTGTCAGATAGAGACTTCGTATTGTTGGCGTCAGATGGATTGACATCTAATTTAATCCCGGAAGATTTTGCGGAACATCTTTCTATTCAGGAAAACCTGTCGCCCTTAGATGAAATTGCAGAGAAAGTTGAGAAAAAAATGCTTTCAGGAGGAAGCGTCGATGACCTTTCTATGGTTTTGTTTATGAATGGTAAGACTCACGGAGATAGCAGCCGGACCGAGGGACTCTAAGCTTTACAGGATTGGTTCAACAAAAAAGAGAGCCCATCAAAATATATTGCTAGAAAGCAAAAGGTTTTTGACTGGCTCTCTTTGAAAACCGGAAGGTTAAGCCTTAATGTTTTTTTGCTTTTCTGGCTTTTTTACCTTTCTTTTTCCCTTTTTTCTTTGCAGCAGCTTTCTTTTCAGCTTTTTTCTCAGCTTTTGGAGGAGCTTCTTCAGCGTGCTCAGCGCCATTCATATCACCATCGCCCATATCTTCTTGAGCAAAAGCTCCGAAAGAAAGGCTAGAAAGTGCAAGAGTTAGAATCGCTGCTTTAAAAAATTTACTCATTATATTCTCCTTGTTTAATGGGTTTAAAGCTTTTGACTTTTACAAATTCATTTCCATCTACAGTTGTAAGAACACCTATTATGGATACAGTTTGTCTTACATATTTACTCATTTTTTTAATGTCGTTTCCGGGAAGTAAGACATAGTCTATTTCTCCTGGGGTGCACAATTTCAGTTCAATCGGATTGCCTTGTAGATCCCATTCACAAGGTGTTAAAATTCCGGATATAGAAATGTGGCCTAAAGACTTTTTGTTGGTATGGATCATATAAAGACCTCATACTCTTGGACCTCGATGATAGTACCAAAGCTGTTTTTTTCGACATCGCCATGAAGAGTGACTTTGCTACCGACATGGCGGATGAGTTGCTCACCTTTGGGATTGTCAGCAATTAAGTAGTTTTTTCCGTTGGAAGTTATAAGATCGATTGCCAGTATGGAGCCATCAGTGTCTCTTGCTGAGACAACAATATGTCCCGTCACAATTTCATGAATTTTGCGGGATTTTCTCATTTCTGTCCTTATCATGGCCACACTCCAAAGAAGTCGAGACTAATGAATACGTCCGGCTACTAGTGAATTAATAAATAAGCAGTGCAACTCAGGTACCATCTCAATTCGGAAATAATGTAGGTAGGGTATTTTAAACAGAACCACGAGTTCTGATTTTAAATTTTGTTCGGAACAGAGATCACTTATTCTCAGAAATAAAAAAAAGGGGCGATAGCCCCTTCGTTTTGATCAAAAAGCTTTAAAAGCGAAGTTCACTCGCTGTCTTCGTAAGCAGGAGGAATCTCTTCTTCGGTTGGTGGATACTGGTCAGAAGAATCATAAGAATCTGTGGACTCAGGGATAGATTCTCCATCGAATGATCCAGAATCGTTTCCTTCTGGTTGGGCGGCTTGCCACTCTTCAGAGGACTCTTGTCCAGCGCTGCCGCTGTCCATGGATTCTCCTGCACCAGAGCCTTCATTAAAGGCGGGTTCATTTTCAGGAGCCTCTTCCGGAGGAGTTCCAGGGGCAACGGCGCCATCATTGACGTTGCCATCCTGCTCGTCGGATCCTTCTTGAGGCATTCCGTCCATTGACTCACTGTCAACACCTATGTCTTCACTATACTGATTCGATGAATCGGAAGGCTTTGAATCAAAAAAGCTCCGACCTATTAGTAAGGCAAGAATAAGGAGTACAACAATAATAATTGCTTTTTTCATGGAAGGGCTCCTTGTCTATTAAGATTCTTCGCTCGAATCGCCACTGTCTTCTGGAAGGTCTAAAGACTTAGGAGAAACATCTTCATCAGAAGGTGTCACATCCGACGATGAGTCCTGATTCCAGTCCTGAACTTCAGAGGATCCGGTTGTATCGGAGTCCGTATTGCGCTCTTCGCAAGTTGCTCCGGTTAAGAAAAAAAAGGAAACAATAAGAAGAATAAAATATTTCATAAAGGTATCTCCTGCATTCGCGGTATTCTTTATAATTTGCAATCAAAGTACCAAAATTGGCGAAGGCTGTTTGTAGGCTCATCTCCTTTTATATTGAATTTCAAAGTATTTTGGTTCCAAAAAGGCACCTTTTGATCTTGAGAAACCGGAACTAGACTTTCTCAGTCGGAATCGAAAGTTCCGATTTGGCGTTCGCAAAAGGTCGTGGTACAAGATGGAAGTTTTAATGACATTGGAATAAAAAGGAAGCCCGAATGAAATGGTCCGAGTCTCATATCTACACTTTAAAAGAAGATCCTACCGATGCCGAAATCCCAAGTCATAGATTGATGGTAAGGGGAGGGTACATTAAAAAGTCGGCTCAAGGTTTACATACTTACGGCCCTCTGGCGACCCGCTCTTTGCGGAAGTTAGAAACAATAATTCGAGAGGAATTAGACAAAGTCGGGTGTGTGGAAATTCTTCTTCCGTTCGTTCAGCCGAAGGAACTTTGGGTCGAAACGGGGCGTTGGGGTGAGATGGGGAAGAGTCTTTTAAAGTTTGTCAGTCGAACCAATCAGGAGTTCTGCTTAGGAGCGACTCATGAAGAGATTATTACCGATTATGTTCGTAGGGATGTTCAAAGTTACCGTGATTTGCCTGTCACTTTATATCAAATTAATACTAAATATAGAGATGAAATTAGAGCCCGTTTTGGACTTTTAAGAGCTCGCGAATTTATTATGAAAGATGCTTATAGTTTCGATCTCACAGAAGAAGGAGCTGTTAAGAGCTATCAAAAACTTCACGATGCTTATGTAAGAATATTTGAACGGTTGGGTTTAGATTTTCGAGTGGTTGTTGCGGACTCGGGAAATATCGGTGGAAATAGGTCTCAGGAATTTCATATTTTAGCAGAAAGCGGAGAGGACGAGTTGCTTGTTTGTCCCGATAGTGATTTCGCAGCGAATGTGGAGGTGTGTCCGGCCATCGATGCGGAGCTAAGTGAGCCGAGTCCGGCTGCTGAGGAGCCGTTGGAGAAGTTTGCTACTCCCGGAATGAAAAAGATCAAAACTCTTTCAGAAGGTTTAGGGATTCCTGAAAGAGAATTAGTCAAAAGTCTTTTTTTTAATATTAGTGAAAATTCTTTCCAGCCGATCTGTGTCCTATTGCGGGGATCAGACGAGGTGAACCCAGTAAAGATAAAAAACTTATTGGGTTTGGCCAACCCTCCGGAGATGTTGACGGATGAAGAAGTGCATAAAGTCTGTGGGGCTTGGCCGGGAAGTTGTGGTCCTGTTGGACTTTCAATTCCTGTGTATATGGAACAAGGAGTGTCTCTTTATAAGAACTATGTGGTAGGTGCGAACGATGATGGTTTTCATTATAAAGGAGTCAATCATGGTAGGGATTTTCAGCCGGAAAAGGTGGCAGATCTCCGTATGGCTGTAGAGGGGGATCGCAGTCCTGACGGTAAAGGGTTGTTAAAAGTCTATCGGGGAATTGAGGCGGGCCACATTTTTTACTTAGGGACCAAATATTCGAAAGCAATGAAAGCAGAGTACTTGGACAAAGAAGGCCAGTCGCAAACAATAGAAATGGGATGTTATGGTTTAGGTGTTTCAAGAACGATTCAAGCTGCGATTGAACAGTGCCATGATAAAGATGGGATAATTTGGCCCGTCGCACTGGCTCCATATTCCGTTCATCTGTGCTTGTTAGACCCTGAAAACGATGACGTATCTCGAGTGGCTCACGAAATTTATGAAAAGTTGTGGAGTCAAGGAATCGACGTTTTAATGGATGATCGCTCAGAGCGTCCTGGTGTTAAATTTAAAGATGCGGATTTGTTAGGCATGCCGGTAAGGGTCACGGTTGGTGGGCGTGGCTTGCAAAACGGAGAGATTGAAGTCGTCGATCGTCAAAGTAAAGCAGTGCAAAAGGTGTCTGTTGAATCGGCTCCGAGTTCTGTTATAAAATTAGTCGAATCTTTAAAAAGGTAGTGAGTTTTGAAATCTGTTATAGATATTCCTTTATTTGCAGCTCTCGATTTAGATCAAAGAGACAGTGCCATTGGATTGGCAAAAGATTTGCGGCCCTACGTGGGAGGATTTAAGATAGGCCCTCGTTTGACTATGAAGTATGGGGATGACTTCGTACGGGAGTTGGCTAAAGTAGGTCCGGTCTTGGTGGACAATAAGTACTACGATATTCCGACTACGATGGAGGCTTCCGTTCGAGCGACATTTTCCGCTGGAGCTAGTTACGCGACAATTCATGCGGCGGCTGGCCCTGAAACTTTAAAGCTGCTAGCGGATGTGGAAGAAGAGCTGAATAAAATTCGACCCTTTCAGTTGTTAGTTGTGACAGTTTTAACAAGCTATGAGCAGAACACTCTTCCTCCTAATTGGATCGATTCACCGATTGACAAGCAGGTAGAGATGCTCGCGCAATCCGCAATGGATTCTGGTTTAACTGGTTTTGTTTGTTCAGCTCATGAAGTTCAAAAACTAAGAGAGATGTTTCCCAAGGCTTTTTTACTCACTCCTGGCATTCGCTTTATGAATGAGGGTCACGGTGATCAAAAGCGTGTGATGTCTCCTCAGCAAGCCATGAAGGCGGGCTCTTCCGCTTTAGTCGTGGGCCGTCCTTTGTATTTGTCTGATGATCCCATTGCTGTGGCTAAAAGCTATCATGCAGCCGTTTCATCAATGGGATAATGGTGGCAAAGAAAAGATCTTCTCAAAGGTTTTCAAGTACAGGGGCTGGAAAAAGCCACTCGGCACGGCCGAAAGGGAGTTCTCGGCGCGGTGCCAAGGTGGCCCCAACTGATACTCTTCCGAGAGGTTGTCGATTGGTGGTTGGTGTTCACTCTGTTAGTGAAGCATTGAAGGTTCGGCCAAATGCCGTGATGGAAATTTGGGTCAGTGAAGAACGGAAGCTTCATGCTGAATTGGGGGCGTTACTGGAAAAGGTCGAACGCGCTGGACAGAAAATCAAAGAGAAGTCGGCACACTCTTTGAGTCAATTTTGTCAAACCCATCAAGGTATCGCCGCCGTGGTGAAGGAGAAGCCCGAATTAGATTGGCAAGAGTTGGGAGTCTCGACGCAAAGTGAAATAATTATAGCGTTGGATGAAATTGTAGATCCCCACAATGTGGGGGCTATTTTGCGAACGGCTTGGCTTATGGGAGTTCGAGCTCTGATTGT
Organism: Bdellovibrionales bacterium; assembly: GCA_020435025.1. Lineage (GTDB taxonomy): Bacteria > Bdellovibrionota > Bdellovibrionia > Bdellovibrionales > UBA1609 > JAGRAG01. The sequence goes on from JAGRAG010000434.1 coordinate 5,970, forward strand.
TTCTGAGCTGCGATCGAGTCCGTTAACGCCAACGGTTTCAAAAGTGGCTTGTGGTGGAGCGGAGCATCTTCCTTTAATATCCGTGGGTAACCTCGGGCAGGCGCTAAGTGATTTAAAGACTAAAGGTTTTTGGATTTATGGTTTGGCTGGCGAAGAGGGAAGCAAGAATCTTTGGGATGAAGAATATCCTGCAAAAATGGTTTGGGTTGTGGGTTCTGAAGCAAAAGGCTTGCGGCCATCCGTGAGAAAACAGTGCGATCAGATCATATCTATTCCTCAAATAGATGCAGATGCGAGTTACAATGCCTCGGTCGCTGTGGCGCTGGCACTGTCTGAATCAAAGCGTCAAGCACGAGATTTCTAGAGCGAATTTAAATATTTCCGACAAAAACCTTTGACTCCCATCGCCGGTTTCAAGTAAAAATCCTTGTTACTTATTGGTTGTGAACTTTGCTTTCG
>JAGRAG010000435.1 GCA_020435025.1 Bdellovibrionales bacterium
TATCAACTAGATCTCTCGGAAGATTCGACCTTCACAAGCCCCTATGTTGGTTTTCGGTGCGTTTATAATTTTTAGGTCAACGGATCAATTTAAAATGATAACGAAGAGCTAAGGTTATAAATAGCAAAGAAACCCCGATACCCATTAAATTTCTTAAATTCGGTACAAAATAACCCAAACTTATAATTACGATACTCAACATAACTATCACAAAACTAAAGCTGACTTTCGATTTCTTTACTGCAGGGAGCGGCTCTCTTTCTTTTTGGGCCTTTCGAGCCTCTTCGGTTCCTAAAGAGTGATGAACAGATAAAACTGCTAACTGAGCAATCATCTTCTCGGCAAGTTCATCTCCAGGATAGACTTCTAGTAAAGATTTGTATTTTCCAATGGCATAGGTCGATTGCCCCAAACGAACCGCGAGATCGACAAAATTCTGGTGTCCTTTAGTGTTTGCGTAATCACCAATGACCTGCTCCCAAGCCGTGACCACTGGACGACTCGGTGGATTTGCCAAGGTGAAACGCCCTTCTTTTAATCGAAGTTTAAATACCTCTATAAGCACACCACAGTGGCGACATTCCTTTGTTCCCCCTGGATTGAGGCCTTCACATTTTGGACAAGGAAACTCAGCTAAAGCTTTTTTGGATTCTTGAAAATCAACAGTCGGATCCAGATCCACAGAAAACCTGAGGCCTTCTTTCTTTGTAGAGGAACTCGGCGACCCTTGAGGCTCCGGTGATATTGGCCCACTGTCTTTAATATCCTTCTCAGATTCCTTTATGGGAGCCACAACGTCAGGAACCTCCCTGCTCATTTTTACAGCAGAAGAGGACTCATCCAAAATCCTTTGACCTGGAGTGTTGAGCCAGTTCACGGGAAAACCAATCACTTCTTTTTGCTCTAAGACTTCGGGAAATGCGATCCAAAATTGAGTTTTACAATCGAGACATTCAAATCTAGGCTTGGATTCTGTAATTTCAGAAACTTGCACGCCATACTGTTTAAAACAATCCGGACAGCGAACATGGACCACAACGGGATGCTTACTTAGATTTAGATTTGGGTGAATGTGATTTTCAAAATTTTCCAACTGGCTCCCCTCCTCCCTTGATGTTAAAAATTGTATATGAACACATTCCTAAAAGCCAAGTCCAATCTCCTTTTTCTCTCGATCCTCTCTGGAGTCTTTATTGGCACAAGTTACATTCCTTTTCCACCTTGGGCCTCGCTTTTTTGCTTTGTCCCTTTGTGGCTATTTTGGTGGAATCAAACAGACCTAAAATCGATTCTGATGAGTGGCTGGCTCACCAGCTTTGTCCTGACGATTATTGGTTTTAACTGGATGACTTATCTCTTTCATGAGTTTGCCAATATGCCGTGGCCCGTTGCCTTTGTAGCTATGCTCGCATTTGCGGCCATCGCCCATTTTTATGTCCCTCTAATTGGCGCTCTTTGGTTTTTAGGAAAAAAAAGATTTCACTGGTCCGACCGTCACTCCTTAATTCTTTTAGTTCTTCTCACCTGCACGATAGAGTATTTTTATTGGACTTTGTTTAAATGGAATTTCGGTTACACTTGGTTTGCCTATCATTTTCCCATTTATCATTTGGCAGAGTGGATCGGCTTTTCTGGATTGAGCGCTTTGACACTGGCCGCAAATGGGCTATTTTTTTTGATCTGGCGGGACCGAACAAGCCTTAAAGGAAAAATCTATTTAGCTACCACCATCGGGATTTTTATTGCCCTGAATGGCCTCGGTCTTTGGGTCCGTTCGCAACTTCCCGCCCCAGATCGTCTGGTTCGTCCGCTCCTGGTACAAGCCAATATCGGAAATTTAGCAAAGAAAGCTGTCGAATTAGGCCATGGGTTTCGCGATGATGTTTTGCAAAAATACTTGGCGCTCACCAAATCTGGAGTGGAAAAAGCTCGGGAGAACTTGGACTCAAAAGCCGTTTCTGAATCAGCAAGCTCTCGTTCTCAAAGAGCTGTCGATTTCGCTATGTGGCCGGAAACAGCTTTTCCGGCATCAATGGGAGAAAACTTTCGGTTTCGGCGACACCCACAGCTGCTTCGGCAGTTTCAATATGATCTTCAACTCCCCATGGTAATCGGAGCTTACAGTCGAGATCCCAAAAATGACTTAGCGACAAACTCTCTGTTTTCCCTCAATCAAGATGGCGAGTTTGAAGGTCCCTATTACAGCAAAACAATTCTATTAATGTTCGGCGAGTACATTCCACTTGAATCCTACTACCCAAAAATTCGCGACTGGCTTCCACCAACGGGTCACTTTTCACCCGGTCCGGGCCCAAATGTTTTACTCAAACAAGGGGAATTAAAATTGGGCCCGCAAATTTGTTATGAAAGCCTCTTTGCAAACTTCAGTCGTAAGTTAGCGCAGCAGGGAGCACAAGTTATTGTCAATGTGACTAATGATTCTTGGTATGGGACATGGCAAGAACCTTATCAACATATGTATATGACCTTGGCGCGTGCGGTGGAGTTTCGACGTCCGGTGCTTCGCGTAACAAATACGGGTTTTTCCACGGTCGCTTTAGCTGACGGGACTATTTTGGAGCGCTCACCATTACGTCAAGAATGGTTTGGATTATACGACGTGCCATATCTGGAAAATCCCCCGGAAACTTTTTATCAAAAGTGGTTTTGGCTAGTACCATCAGTGTTAATATTTTTGTTACTGTTTTTCTTATTTAGGGGATGGCGTGAACAGCGATCTGGAATCCATTGACTGGAAGGAAGTCCTTTCACGATTGCAGCAATTTTCAACCTGTGAGTTAAGTCGTCAGGAGTTAGAAAATTTAAAGCCTCTTTCTTCTGAAGAGGCCTGTCTTAAAAGCTTTCTTGTCATCGATCAAGCCAAAGAGGTCTTAAAGTCCGGACCACGTCCTTATTTTGAGTCTTTGGACCTTTTTTCGACTTGGTATCAACGTCTCAAGCGCAGTGCTATCTTAAAAAACAGAGAGCTACGAGATGTTCGTCATTTTTGCATAGAAATGCTGGCTCTTCATGAAGTCTTAGATAAATTTAAGACCTCTTGGCCTGAAGAGATCAAACAAGATCTCGCTGATTCTGAAGTGATTTTAGATGAGATCAATCGAATTCTTACACCGACAGGTGATATTCGATCCGATGCCAGTGAGACACTCTTCCGCCTTTTTCGCGAACGAGAAGCTCTCAGCCAACAGATTCAAAAAACTCTTGATTCCATTGTGAAAGACCATCAGCTAGAGTCTGTCTTACAGGACCGCTATGTCACCAACAGAGAGGGCCGATGGGTTCTCCCTGTTAAAAGTGGTATGCGGCATCAGTTTGAGGGCCTTATTCATGCGGCCAGCCAATCAAAACAGACCGTTTTTATGGAGCCGCGTGAAATCATTCCAAACAACAACCGACTTCGT
>JAGRAG010000436.1:0-2882 GCA_020435025.1 Bdellovibrionales bacterium
ATAAGAAGCGAGATTCGTGTATGAGCCTTCAAATCTATAATTCAATGACTAGAAAAAAAGAACCATTTGTTCCCGTTCGTGAGGGTGAGGTTCGAATGTATGTCTGTGGTCCAACGGTTTACAATTATCTTCATGTTGGTAACTTCTTTGGTGCGATCTTTTTTAATGTGGTTCGTAACTGGTTGGAGCATTCAGGTTACAAAGTTACTTACGTCTATAATTATACGGATATCGAAGATCGTATTTTTGAAAGATCGATTAAAGAACAAAAACCCTTTCAAGAAATCACCGAACATTTTATTAAAGAGTTTGAAACGGATTTTAGAAATTTAAAACTCACTCCGCACTCCCACAATCCACGAGTGACAGACTATGTTGATGACATCATACAGTTTATTTCGGACCTTGTAGATAAAGGAAAAGCTTATGCGGTTGATGGGGATGTCTATTTTGATGTTCACTCCTTTCCTGATTATGGCAAGCTTTCGAACAAGAATATTGAAGACCTGGAGGCTGGGTACCGTATCGAGGCGGACGGTCGAAAAAAGCACCCTTCAGACTTTGCCCTTTGGAAGTCCGCCAAACCGGGAGAGGCCGAATGGGAATCTCCATGGGGGAAAGGCCGTCCTGGCTGGCATATTGAGTGCTCCTGTATGAGCCGATCGCTACTTGGTGATACTATAGACATTCATGGCGGGGGATTGGATCTGATTTTTCCTCATCACGAGAATGAAATTGCGCAAAGTGAAGCACTGAGTGGTAAAAAGTATGTGAATTACTGGATGCACAACAACATGTTAAATTTTGGTGATCAGAAGATGTCCAAGTCATTGGGAAATGTGACCACGGGTCGCGATTTTATGACTCAGTATAATGGTGAGATTTTAAAGTACATGATTCTTTCCTCTCATTATAGAAGCACTATTGATTTTTCTGAAACTCAGGTGGAGAGAGCCATTGCTTCGCTTGCGAAGTTTTATTCGGCTCTGGCACTTGCCTCAAAAATTAAGGAAAGTTCGGTCGATTTAGGAGCTGTTCCTAAAGATTTTGCTGACCTTTTAGAAAAGTCTGCAGAGGGAGTGGCGACCGCATTAAACGATGATTTTAATACGGCGGAAGTGATGGCTCGATTTTTTGAAGTGGTTCGTAGTTTTAATCAGCACTGCCGAAAGCCTGGAAAAATGAAACCCGAGCAAAAAGCGGTAGCGCAATCGTTTTTAGAGTTTTTTAGTAAATACGGGCAGGGTCTGTTGGCTCTGTTTGGAGAAGAGCCACAGAGTTTTTTGATCAAGCTTGATGATAAGATTTTGGAAAAGAAAGATCTTTCACGAGCCCAGATCGATCAACTCGTACAAGATCGAATTGAGGCTCGTAATAATAAAGACTACAAGCGGGGTGATGAAATTCGTGATGAGTTAACCTCTATGGGAATTCTTGTTCAAGATTCTCATGACGGTACGATGTGGGAAGTGGATAAGTAACTATGACTTCGTCCGGGCCTGGTAAGATGAAATTGGCTTCGGTGATGAAGCCAGCAGGAGATCAGCCTAAAGCCATCTCTCAACTTGTCGATAACTTAGAAAAGGGACAAAAGCACCAGGTCCTTTTAGGAGTCACAGGATCTGGAAAGACCTTTACGATTGCCAATATGATAGCCGAGCTGAACCGTCCAGCTCTGATTCTTGCACCTAACAAAACCTTGGCGGCTCAACTTTATTCAGAATTTAAAGAGCTTTTTCCTGAAAATGCAGTGGAGTACTTTGTTTCTTACTATGATTACTATCAACCTGAGGCTTATATTCCTGCGACCAATACTTATATAGAAAAAGATTCCGCTATCAATGAGCAGATCGATCGTATGCGCCATTCGGCAACTTATGCCCTTTTTGAACGGCGTGATGTGATTATTGTCAGTAGTGTTTCTTGTATTTATGGTTTGGGAAGTCCTGAGGCCTACCAAGGGATGATGTTTGTTGTAGAGACCGGTAGTGAAGTTCGAAGAGATCATTTTTTATCAGAGCTGATACGCATCCAGTACAAAAGGAACGATATAGATTTTCATCGAGGTACCTTTCGAGTCAGAGGCGATGTCGTTGAAGTACATCCTCCCTATGAAGAAGATATGGCGATTCGTGTGGAGTTTTTTGGAGACTTTGTGGATCGCATCAGTTGGGTGGATCCTTTAAGGGGGCGGGTCTTAAAGGATGTTGATAAAATAGCTATTTACCCAGGCAGTCACTATGTCACCAGTGATTCTTCCACACGAAAAGCCGTGGAGACGATTCGCGACGAACTTCGTGAGCGCATTCAATATTTTAAAGATCAGATTCAGTATCCAGAGGCAGAGCGGATAGAACAGAGAACTCTTTATGATCTTGAATTCTTACAAGAGATGGGTTTTTGTCCTGGAATAGAAAACTACTCACGCCATCTCACTGGTCGGGCACCGGGACAGCCTCCTCCGACACTATTAGAGTACTTTCCCAAAGACTTCATCACTTTTATCGATGAGTCCCATGTCACGGTTCCGCAGATAGGTGGTATGTACCGGGGAGATCGGTCAAGGAAAATGAGCTTAGTGGAGCACGGGTTTCGTCTGCCTTCGGCGCTTGACAATCGACCCTTGAACTTTCAGGAATTTGAAGGGCTTGTAGATAATGTTGTTTATGTCTCGGCGACACCGGGAGAGTATGAGCTAAGAAAAAGTGAAGGTGTTGTTGTAGAGCAAGTGATTCGACCAACGGGTCTATTAGACCCGGAAGTGGAGGTGCGACCTGTCGAGCATCAAGTCGATGACCTTTTAAAAGAGATTCGAATTCGAGTTAAGAAAAAAGAGCGGGTGCTGATTACAACTTTGACCAAACGGATGGCGGAAGACCTGA
>JAGRAG010000436.1:2941-9486 GCA_020435025.1 Bdellovibrionales bacterium
GAGAGAACCGATATTTTGCGGGATCTTCGGTTGGGTGTGTTTGATGTTCTTATTGGAATCAACCTGTTACGAGAGGGACTGGATCTGCCGGAAGTGAGTTTGGTTGCCATTACAGACGCTGATAAGGAAGGCTTTCTTCGTTCGGAAAGATCGCTGATTCAAACGATCGGACGGGCCGCTCGTAATGCGGAAGGGAGAGTCATTCTATATGCGGCTCGAATGACGAAATCTATGGAGTTAGCCATTCGCGAGACGGATCGACGCCGTGAGATTCAAAAGGCCTACAATGAGGAACATGGCATTACTCCGCAAACGGTCAAACGTGCCGTGAAGGGAGGGTTGAATGAAGTTTATGGATTTGATTCCGGAGAAAATACACTTCAGGGGAAAATGGCTCTGATTCAACAAAAAACAGAAGAGTATCGAGCCAATCCAAAGGCGATCAGTAAGGAGATCATCAAGCTGAAGAAGAAAATGAAACGGGCCTCTGATAAATTAGAATTTGAAGTTGCGGCACAAATACGAGATGACATCAAACGGCTAGAGCTGATTGAATTGGGTGTGATGAGTGGTGAGGTGGAAGATATCAGTCATGATTTTATGGATGGAAAATCAGAGTAGCACGAAGTTCTTAGGAATTGAGTCCTGCTTGATTTTAATAGGTAAAGAGGCAATAGGATTATTGAGTGACGCAACCAGAAGAGCAGAACAAGATAGATGAGCTAAAAGACCTTGTTAAGGGATTTCCTCAAGAGCCTGGCGTTTATATTATGAAAAATATCCGCGGGACGGTCATTTATGTGGGAAAGGCCAAAAGTCTACGCTCTCGAGTGCGTTCCTATTTAAGTCAAAGTAAAGATTTAAGTGTTAAAACTCAGTTTCTCGTCAGCCATATTCACTCCATCGAGTATCTATTAACCAATACAGAAGTGGAGGCTTTTTTACTTGAGGCTTCTTTAATCAAGAAGCATAGGCCGCGTTACAATATCCGTTTGAAGGATGATAAAAGTTATCCCTATCTTCGTTGTTCTAAAGCTGATAATTTTCCAAGGTTTTATTTAAGTCGTAAAGTGGCCCGAGATGGTTCGTTGTATTTCGGCCCCTATACAAGTGGAACCTCGGTTCGAGAGACGATTAAGTTTCTCAATCAAACTTTTAAGATCCGCGACTGTACAGATACCTATATGAAAAATCGTCAGCGCCCCTGTATGACTTATCAAATCGGTCGGTGTACAGCTCCTTGTGTGGATTACATTTCTGAAAAAGAGTACGCCGTGGATGTGGAATCAGCTCTAGAACTTTTGCGTGGTCAGGACCAACAAGTGATAGATCGATTGACTGCAAAAATGAAGGCCGCCGCACAAGAGGAACGGTTTGAAGCTGCGGCGAAGTTGCGTGATTCCATTTTCGCAATTGAGGCTATATTGCAGAAATAGTCCGTTGTAAGTGATTCCAAAGAAATCGATCAAGACGTGATCGCCTTTTTTGGTGACGAAAGAGGCACTCTGATCGAGACCGTTCATATTCGTAAGGGCCGTATGATTGGCAATCGACCCCACTTTATACCGAAGCTAAACTGTCACGGAGATTCAGAAGATCCCCGTGAGTGGCTGACATCATTTATCAACCAATACTATACGGATAACATTTTGCCAGACGAGATCTTTTTGACGGTCGATCTAGGTAAGGATCTGTATCGGCTATTAAATGATGTCTTTAAAGAACGTTTCTCCATTAAAAATGACGTTCGCTTCATTCATTCTCATGATGAAGAAGAAAAGAAACTGGTGGATATTGCCTATAACAATGCTAAAAACCACTTTAGAGGCTTTGCCGAAGAGCAAGATCAAAAAAAGAAGGCTCTGGATTTAATACAGCGCAAACTGAAGTTGCCTCAGCTTCCAGAGAGAATAGAGTGTTACGACATCTCTAACTTTCAAGGAGACCAGTCTGTTGCCAGCCAGGTGGTGTTTGAAAATGGACATCCTAAGCCGGAGGCTTACCGACGCTACAAAATTAAGACAGTTACGGGATCTAATGATTTTGCGAGTATGAAAGAGGTCTTAACCAGACGCTTTAGTCATAAAGAGTACGAAGATCCGCAATTAATTGTGGTGGACGGCGGAAAGGGGCAACTGAAAATGGCTTTAGAGGCTTTAAAGGAAGTTGGACGTGCGGATATTCCCATTGTCGGTTTAGCAAAAGCTCGCGTAAAGGGAGAGTTCTCGGATCAAGAGATCGAAGAAACCGAAGAAAGATTTTTCCTTCCTGGACGCCAAAATCCAGTGACCTTTGGAAAGTCTTCAGAAGCCTTACATATACTAGTTGGCTTGCGCGATGAAGCTCATCGATTTGCCATTACCTATCATCGTAAACTGCGTGATGAAACCAGTCTGTCTAGTGAGCTGGATTTTATTACTGGTCTTGGCGAAAAAAGAAAGAAGCTTCTTTTAAAAAAGTTCGAAAGTATTGATGCGATTCGAGAGGCGTCCGTAGATGAGATCGCTAGCCTAAGTTCATTCAATCGTGTTTTAGCTGAACGAATATTGCTTCAACTTCAAAAGGTTCCCGGTTAAATTTCCGGGCCACCCCATGTTATTGGATTTTGTGCCAAGTTTTATCGGAGTGGATGTTACAGGTCGGACAGTATTTTTCTTCTTCCATCGTAAGATCCATAAAGTTACCGACATGAAAAAACTCTAGAGGTCCACCACAGAGATCACAGTGGTTGTAGGCATAAAGAGCCATCTCTTTATAGTCAATATTATTAAAATCGATCTGTGCAATGATTTTAGACTCTTCAGTCTCGTGGGGGGGCTGTGGGTCTAGCTTTTTTTGGGATTCCATCCTGGTTCTCCTTTTTTTATTTGCACAATATTCCTCGCCAGATTGTGACTTCGGCTTGAGGAATTCGCATAAATTTTTAAGGAAATAGGCTTGGGAATAGGAAAATAGTGCCGCAAAAGGCGCCAGCTCTTCTTTCCGGGCGTTGTTAAGCCGACAACGGCCGCGCTGTGACTGGAATGAGAGGCTGGCACTGTTTGTTATTTTATCCCGGGTCGGATTTCTTGCTCTTGGAAAACTTGATCAGGATCGGAGTTTTGGTAGGCGACTAAATTTTTTAAGTGTTCAAAGCTTTTATAGTCCATTTCTGCAAATTGCGCCGCAAATCCGTGATCGTCATGACGGATCACTTGAGCTTTGGATGTGATTCTTGGAAAGTTAGGATCACCTGGTAGATAAATCTGAATGTCTATGGACTGGTCTATTGCTGGGCGCTCTGTCGATTTGATATAAATGCCGTTAACACTTAGATCGTGAGAGTGGCCTTCAAATGGATTGTCCTCAAAAGTCCAAATGACTCTTGTTTCTACCTGTGAACGAATCCTTCGGGGGTTTTCGGTATTCACATGTTCCTCCTTTTAAAACAAAAACAAAACGGTGCTTATCAATAAGCCTGTTGCCATTAATACAAAAATACAATGGGCCATAATATCTTTCACCTTTAGACCGGCAATGGCCAAAACAGGTAGAGCCCAAAATGGTTGGGCGAGATTGGTCCAGGCATCTCCCCAAGCAACGGCCATAACGGATTTTCCAAGATCCACTCCTAAAGCTTGGGCCGCTGGTATAACGATGGGGGCTTGAATGGCCCATTGGCCTCCTCCGGAGGGGACAAAGATATTGACCAGACCGGCACTGCTAAAAGTCCAGATGGGAAAAGTTTCGGGAGTGGAGATGTGAATAAAAAACTGTGAGATTTGTGCAGCTAATCCAGACTGAGATATCATAGCCATAATTCCCGCATAAAGCGGGTATTGTATCAGTAATGGACCCACTTTTTCGCTGGATTCAATAGCCGCACGAATAAAAGACTTGGGTTGTTTGTGAAGAATTAAGCCCAAAAAGAAAAATAAAAAATTCACATTATTTAAGTCTAATTGAAAGTTTCCCTGTAGAGCTAAAGAGCCGACGAAAACAGCAGACATCACAAAGAGTAGAAATGTTACTAGAGAACTCGATTCTAGCTTTTCGGCAGGTGTTCTCAGGTCAGAGACATCTTTTGCTTGCGGAGGCTCTTCTTGGATCTGTGGAGTGGAGTTTTCACTATCACCGTACCAGCGGTAAAGAAGCATATTGATAAAAGGCAGAGAAACAAACAGCAGTCCTAATAGGACCAAATTAAAAGGAGCAAAAAGAGTCTCCTGTGTGGGGATAATTCTTCCAATCTGTTCAAAGGAAAAGTTCTTTTCTGAATTGACGACTAGAGGAATGGATCCTGATAGTCCTCCATGCCATACGATAAAACCGGTATAGGCTGAGGCAACAAGGACTTTGAAATTAAGTTGAGGGATCTTTCGAGCCAGTTCCAAGGCGACAAAGGCTCCGACGACGAGTCCTAAACCCCAATTCAGCCAAGAAGCGAAACTGGAAATCAAAGAGACAAAGACCACGGCTTGTAGAGGGTGATGAATCTTTCCGGTGAACCACTTTAATAGTGTTTGCATCGGAGGGCTGATGGCAATGATGTAGCCGCCAACAAGGACCATCACCATCTGCAAAGTAAACGCGATGATCTTCCAAAACCCATTGCCCCAATAATTAATGAGTTCTAAAGAGGACGTGGGAGTCAGAGTGACTCCTAACAAAAAGACGAGAAAGGTTAACAAAGTGGCAATAACAAATGGATCGGGCGTGTATCGTTGAAAGATCAAATTAAAAAAAAGAACCACTTTACGCACGATACATCACCTTTCTAATTAGTGATTGGACATCTCAGCCCAGGTAATACCATCTCCTCCGGATTCTTTGCGTCCAGCTGTCCAGTTGTTCACATAAATACTGCGCGATAGGTAGGAACGAACGGATCGTTTTAAAGTATCGTTGGGACCATGGCCATGAATGATTTTAACTCGGTCTTCTTGTTGAAGGGCGGCTTGATCCAAAGAGCTTTCCAGTTGTTCGAGGGCATCTTCGACATTTAATCCACGTAAATCGATTGTACGATCTTGGTCGGTCGGTGAGATGGTGACATTTACATGATTGCGTAAGATCTGTTTAGTAGCAGATCTTGCTTGCATGGGTGGTTTCAAAGACTTCCAATCCACCATCAATCGCATGGAGTTAGATAAAATGGGAATTTCCCCTTTGCTGTTCGGACTGCCTTGAATGACACCGTCCCTTCCGATGGCGGAAACGAAGACCTTCGTTCCAGCAGGGTGAGCTTGAATGAACTCTTCCGCCGAAGTGACCGTTGTAGAAGGGGCCGTCGGCGATTTAACAATATTTGGCAGGTCTTGTTTGATGCGTTCTAATTCTGAGTGTCGACGAAAGACGTTGTCAACTTTAGCGTGTTGAATCTGTTCACTAATATCTTTTTCAGCACTTTTTACGGCTGACTCTAAACGCTTTTGTCTTTCTTTTTCAAATTGAGCAATCAAAACCTCATAGCGTGATTTTTCTTTATTGTAGTGTTTTTTGGATTCGACAAGGTCTCTTCGTAGTTGGACAATCTCTTCCTTGTAGGCTTCCACTTCTTTTAGGGACTCTTGGTAGGCTTTCGCTTCTGGAGAGAGATTTTCTAGGGCCCGTTGAATGATTTCAGGATCGACACCAATTCTTTCTGCTGTTTGAATAGCCAAAGACTGTCCAGGTACGCCTAGAATAAAATGATATGTGGGACCCTCGTCCGGAGAAAATTCGAGACAGCCATTGATTACGGGGTCCTCTTCTTTCCAGTTTTTCTTCAAAGCACCAAAGTGTGAGGTGACAATGGAGAATGAGCCATTTCGAGCAAAGGCTTCAATAAAGCTTCTAGCCAGAGCCGAGCCTTCCTCGGGATCCGTAGAACCGCAAATCTCATCAATCAAAATAAGTTCATCAGGCCCCTTCGCCTTCGAGGCCTTTTTTAAGACTTCAAGGTGAGCGGCAAAAGTGGAGAGTTGGGCATCAACGCTTTGTAAATCGCCGACCCCCACATAAATGTCACGAACAAAGGGAAGTTTTGATTTCGCTGAAGCACAAACCAAAAGCCCACAGCGGGCCATTTGAGCGGCCAGGCCCAAGGATTTTAAAAGAACTGTTTTGCCTCCGGCATTGGGGCCCGATATGAGCAAGAGCCGTTTTTCTTCAGTTAAGGTCACAGTATTAGGAACCACATCTTCCCCGTTAAGAACAAGCATGGGATGCCGGAGTTCTTCTAAACGATATTCCGAGTTACTAAAGGTAATTGGTTGGGCATCGAGTTGCATCGCCAGTCGGGCTTCGGAGAAGCGAACATCGCACTCCAACATCCGCTTCTGACTGAGTTTTAAAGCATCAACTTGTGAGTGTAAAAAGAGCGAGAGTTGGCTCAGCAAATGTTCGATTTCATCTTCTATTTCCACATCGATTTGACGAAGTCGGTTGTTGTTTGGAATGATTTCACGCGGCTCCATAAAAACGGTCTGTTTTGATTGGCTGGCCGCATGAATAAGGCCCTCAAACTGATGCCGCATACCACTTTTAACAGGGAGAACCCATCGGCCCTCTCTGTTGGTGACATA
>JAGRAG010000437.1 GCA_020435025.1 Bdellovibrionales bacterium
TTTTCATCTTCAGTTAGTTAGGATCAATTTAGGTTCATTAAATGGAAAAGATGGAATTTACGGAGATAAGATTCGTCAAAGACTTTTCAATGGAGGCGACAGAAACCATACGTTTGCTACGCTGATCGATTACTTGGAAAATTTCAATAACTATCTAAGAAAAGTTAGATCGGAAGTAGAAGTGTTAACAACGGATGTAGGAAAAGTTGAATTACTAATTCAAAAGACGGAGCAATCGCTCTCATTATCGGTTTTGGAACGTGCCTTATATTATGCCAGTCAAAGTCCGTTTCCTAAAACACAAGAATTGGTTACTAGACTAAAAGAGCTGATTGGTCAGTTTAAAGTTATTGCGTTTGCAATAAAGAGCCCAAATAAATCCCCTGTAAACGCAGATGGTTTGAATATTTCAAAGGGTTTTTCTGACATTGACGTTCAACGCTTTGGTGAAGAATTAAAAAGTGTTTTGATTGAAATGGATAAATCGGGTTCTCGACTCGTTGTCGAATGGAATTATATTCTTACAAAATATTTGACTCGCTTGGAATCGAAGGCGGATATTGAGATTTCTTCGGAATCTCGAGCAAAACTAATTGAGTATTTAGGTTGGCTAAGAAAAGAAGCAGAATATTATCCTAGTAAGCACTCGCTGTTTAACATGGAAGCCAAAGACGAAGTTGAAGCCAGTATCCAAATACGTAATAATGTCGAAAGAGTTTTGCAGATACTTGGAGAGCCCAACTAAGTCCATAAAGAATTTAAAATATTATTACCTTACTGGGGCCTGTACTCACTTAACTAGATCTTTTAGAGCCTCATCGTGACTCTCATCTTTTGTCGGATAGCAAATTGCCATCTTCAACGTGGCGCTGTCACGCCCGCGGTAAGACCAAAATAAACTTATATAACAAGCAAGAATCCCTACTATTCCCTCATTTTTCGTTTGATGACCTCTATCGCTTTTGCTAATTGGGGATCTTCGTCAGGGGCGTTCAAAAGGGGATAAGGGACTTGAACGTCAGGAACCACTCCAACGCCTTCAATTCTATTTCCGTCCAGAAGCATTTCGCCAGTAGCCAAATAGAGAAAATAGTTTAAGGATGGATCCGTAAAGACGGCGAGACCCGCCGTGAATGCGCCTGCAGTTTTTTCTCCGATCAAAGTCGCTCTTTTTGATTTTTTGAATTGATATGCAAGAGACTCCTTACCTGACCGCACCCCTTCGTTTATAAGAACAACCATGGGTCCTTTATAGTACCAATTATAATTTTTTTGATCTGGCCCACCGGAGCTTCGTTGCCCTTCTTTGTCAATCGCGATCCATTGAAAATAGTCTTTTCTTGATTCAAAAAACGGATCTAGATAGTCATACCAGGCTCCGCCAAAACCACCTCTTAAATCGAGAATAAGGCCATCGACATCTAAAAATTTCTCTTTCACCAATTTGGTGAAGGAGTCCAAGATTTTTTGATTCGTGCCTGTCCATAAGCGAATATAGCCAAATGTTTTCTTTTTAAAGGTAATGGTTCTGGAGCTGGTGTTCATTGCGTTTAAGAACGATTGATGAGGGGATTCGTGAACGGGGCTTACAGTTGTTGTTAGAAGGTTTTTCCTTCGCCGTACCTTTAATCGATAAGAACTTTTGCCATCAGCAAAAGAAGTGACGGGGTGAAAGGGTTTATCATTGCATGACAGGATGACGTCTCCTCTCTGGAGAGAGGCCTGTTGCGCGGGATAATTCTTTAAAACTTCACGGATGACATAGCCTGAATCTGTCAATTTGAATTGGGCTCCGACGTGGTGAACCTTTGGGTTTGATATATCCCGAGTGACAAAAAGAGAGCGGAGAAAGTAAAATTCGAAATCATGATCGGTATAAAAATGCGTATGCGACACATTCATAGAGTTAAGAAAGTCATTTATGGGGCCAGAGAGTTGATAAACGTCTCGGGCTTTCTTTGCGCGCTTTTTTAGGAGGTCGTAATTGCTGTCCGAAAAAAATGTTTTCTTCCGCTTGAATTCGTAAATATTTTTTTTAGACTCATTCCAAAAGTTTTCGAAAATGGCTTCTGTAGAGGGCGCGCCTTCGGCAAGAAGGGCAATGAGCAATAAACTAGTAAAAATCCATTTTAAGTTTTCCATTAATGAATTTTAGTTAAAATTCGTATACGAGAAAAGATGCTGAGCCCCATTTTAGAACGATATTTCGAGTTCGAAGATCAAAACCTGTTGTAGCCAATTTTGTAGGTTTATAAGAATAGAGAGTTGCTTGGCGAAAAGAGTTCAGATATTGCCCTGGTTGTATTTACTGTAGATGATTTGGGTATGGTAACGGATTTGCTGTTCAAGGCTGACGATATCGCAACCGCAGTTTCATTTGTGAAGACCTCGGAAGAAGTTATTAAGCGAAATAAAAAATAATTTAAGGCTATGGAACTTCGAGAACCAGAGAGGTAACGAGACCGCCGTAGGTCTCCAAAGGTCCTTCGACAAGGACGAAGCCAGCTTGCTGTGCGATATTTATTAACTCTTTCGGTGTTGAAAAAGGAATGTTTCCTCTAGTGAGCTGAGATCGATTTATCTCGGATAAAAAGGCAATGTCATATTCAGTTAGCGGTGATCCATTTCTTGTTGCACTTTCTGCGAGAGAAGCCAGCCAATTTTTCAGCTCGGCCTCGTTTTGACCCTTTGGCAACGGATCGTTAAGAACAAATCTAGCACCTGGCTTTAATTGCGATCGTACTTTCTTTAAGAGATTTACTTTCTCACGAGTTGTTTGCATGTTGTATAAGACATTATTCATAACGCCACCGTCTCCTTTGAGTTGATTGGGAGGCATTTCTAAAAGGTTTCCATTTTGAAAGTGAAAGCGCCCTTTCGCCTGGGGAACAGTAGCCGTCAACATGTTTGTAGCTGATTGAACGGCCAAGGGGGACATATCTATTCCGTGAACTGTTCGATAAGGAGAAGAAAGCAAAATGGCCAAGCTAAAGTTACCTGGACCACTACCGAAGTCAATAATTTTGCCACTAGGTAATTTTGAAATACTTAAGGCCACAGTTTGCAAATAGCTGCTCGAGCTAGCGGCAACAGTATTATAAGCCCTTTGAAAGTAGGCATCCCATAGGGCTGGGGATTGGGGACCTCCCATGTCTTTTATAGCCTGTGCGACTTCATACTGAAGTTGTTTGACTTCAAAAACTGAATCAGAGATTTGTCGAGCTTTTTGTGGATCTGTGACCAATCGATCTTTTAGAAAATCACTTTTCCACTTAATACTTTCAGAAAGCGCTGCCTGACGGTGCAAGGCTGGCAGTAATTGGTTCACGAGGTCCTCAGTGGTGAGTGGATCGTTGACCGACTCCACACACTTATTGGCTCTTGCGAGAGGAGCATGAACTATTAATATAAGAATAAATGCGGCTAATAATTTATTCATAGCTATTTTGTTTACAAGTAAGGTGCCAACCCAGTTCTTGCACAGGATCTGCTAGCGTTGATTTACAGAGAAAAAAGACTAAAGAAATACAAAATTTGTCCTTTGGAGTGCTTCGTAAGCCTTTCGATAAATTATATCTATCAAGGAATAGATTTTAATAATTTTTAATTATTATCTGAATAGAATATTCTTTAGGAACACAAGGCTACTTTCAAAAGTA
>JAGRAG010000438.1 GCA_020435025.1 Bdellovibrionales bacterium
TATGTAGCCCTAATTTATGGCATAACGAAATAGGATCTTTAGAAATTAAATAAAAAATTAACATTCTTATCGGAGGAAAAATGTCCATCGAACCTAAAGTAAAAAAAATTATTGAAGAGCAACTGGGAGTTGACGCTGATCGTGTAAAGCCAGAGGCTTCCTTTATTGATGATTTAGGTGCTGACAGCCTGGATATCGTTGAACTGGTTATGGCAATGGAAGAAGAATTTGATCTTGAGATTCCTGATGAGGACGCAGAGAAACTTAAAACCGTTAGCGATGTCACTTCCTACATTGAAAGCAAAGGAAAAGCTTAAGAGAAAGAATCGCCGCCGCCCAACCTTTTCGGTTTGAATCGCTAAAAGTTGATCGGCGGCCACTTCGTTCTCCAAACCTGAAGCAGTCTTTGCTGTTTCGGATAACACATGACAGACCAATTCCTTTCATGGAGGACTTATGAACTCTTCAACACAAAGTGTTTTTCACCGACCTTCTAAGGAGCAACGACGAGTTGCGATCACGGGAATTGGTCTACTCTCTCCTCTAGGCTTATCAGCGAAAGAGAACTGGGAAAATGTGTGCAATGGCGCTTCCGGGATCGCGCCTATTTCGCTTTTTGACACCAGCTCTTTTGATGTGAAAATTGCTGGTGAAGTCAAAAATTTTGATCCTGACGCCTATATTGCCAAGAAAGAGCAAAAGAAAATGGATCGCTTTATTCATTTGGCTTTTGCAGCGTCAGAGATGGCCATTGTCGATTCTGGCATAGCATGGAGTGATGAGTTACGAGAAAACACTGGTGTATTTATCGGTGTTGGAATTGGCGGTTTACCTTTAATTGAAAAACAGCACGAGATTCTTACGCAAAGAGGTCCCGGAAGAGTCACTCCCTTTTTTATTCCGGGTGTGATCTCCAACCTCGCTTCCGGCCAAATCAGCATTGCGCACCAATTAAAGGGTCCTAATTACTCAGTCACTTCCGCTTGTGCTTCTGGATCTCATGCGATCGGAGAGGCCGCAAGATACATTCGCGATGGACTGTGTTCAATGATGATCGCGGGAGGATCCGAATCTGCCGTGAGCCCTATGGCGATTGCCGGATTCAACTCCATGAAAGCTCTTTCAACCAACAATCAAGCACCAGCAGAGGCGAGCCGCCCCTGGGATAAAGACCGTGATGGTTTTGTTCTTGCTGAAGGTGCTGGAGTCGTTGTGTTAGAGGATATGGAGCTAGCGATGAGTCGAGGTGCAAAAATATATGGAGAGCTTTCAGGCTATGGAGCTAGTTCTGATGGATATCATATGACCTCGCCCCCAACAAATGGACAAGGCGCTGCCAAAGCTATGGCTTTTGCTTTAAAAGATGCCAGCTTGACTCCAGATTCGATCGGTTACATCAACGCCCATGGCACAAGCACACCCGTAGGGGATCAAATTGAAGTCACGGCAATCAAAAGAGTTTTTGGTGCTCATGCAAAAAAACTAGCAATGAGTAGTACTAAAAGTATGACTGGGCATGCGCTCGGCGCCGCCGGAGCCATTGAGTCTATTTTTAGTTTACTTTCACTTTCTACATCGATTCTTCCACCAACTATTAACTTGGAAAACCCTAGTGATGACTGTGATTTAGATTTTATACCTGCTGTTGCACGTGAGGTTTCTGTAAAACATGTTTTAAATAATAGTTTCGGATTTGGCGGAACAAATGCCTCACTTATTTTTTCGAAGGTGGATTCCTAAAACTTTTTAACTAAAGGAGATCACTGTGAAAATATATATTGCTAGCGATCACGGAGGGTTTCAGTTAAAATCAGGCCTTCTTAAAGAGCTCGGTCACGAATATGAATTTATAGATCTTGGCTGTGAGTCAGAAGACTCTGTCGACTATCCAGACTACGTTGACAAGTTAATAGAGACTTTCACTCCACCTGAAGATATCGGCATTCTTATCTGTGGCTCCGGGCAAGGCATGGCCATTCGAGCCAATAGGTATTTACATATCAGAGCCGCTCTTTGCTGGAACCGAGAGATTGTCCATTTAGCCCGAGAACACAATAATGCGAATGTTCTTTGTTTACCCGGACGTCATTTAGAGATAGGACAAGCCGTTGGCATTGTTAAGGAGTTCTTACAGACTCCTTTTGCAGGTGGACGCCACGAACGTCGAGTGAATAAATTAAGTAAACCAATAGATTAAGGCGCAAGAATGAATTTAAATCAAGTTGATCCACAGATAGCAGAAATCATTAAAAATGAGCTTCACCGACAGGAGTACGGTTTAGAGATGATCGCATCTGAAAACTATGTTTCTCCAGCGGTCATGCAAGCACAAGGCTCTGTACTTACTAACAAGTATGCCGAAGGCTATCCGAATAAGCGATACTACGGTGGTTGTGAGTTCGTCGATGAGTCCGAACAACTCGCCATTGATCGAGCCAAAGAGTTATTTAAAGCGGAGCATGCAAACGTTCAACCTCATTCAGGCTCTCAGGCAAATATGGCGGTTTATCTGGCGGCCATTCATCCCGGAGACACAGTGATGGGAATGGACCTTTCACATGGCGGACATTTAACCCACGGCGCAAGAGTGAATTTTAGCGGCAGCCTTTTTGAGTCGGCTCATTATGGAATTGACCCGCAAACTCATCGTTTAAATTACGATTCTATTTTCAAGTTAGCGCAAGAGCATCGTCCTAAACTGCTCGTGGCTGGATACAGTGCCTATCCTCGGTCTCTTGATTTTGCAAAATTTCGGGAAATTGCAGACAGTGTCGGAGCAAAACTTCTTGTAGACATGGCCCACTTCGCGGGACTTGTTGCTGCGGACATCCACGAGTCCCCGGTTCCCTATGCCGACTTCGTTACCACGACCACTCATAAGACTCTTCGTGGACCGCGAGGAGGAATGATTCTATGTAAAGAAGAGTATGCTAAGACGGTTAATTCNNTTCCCGGTATCCAAGGAGGTCCATTAGAGCATGTCATTGCTGCCAAAGCTGTCGCCTTCAAAGAGGCATTACTGCCTGAATTTAAAACCTATATTGCACAGGTCGTTAAAAATGCGCAGAGGCTGGCCAAATGTTTTATGGATCAAGGCTTTGAGCTCGTCACGGGCGGCACAGACAATCATCTTATTTTAATGGATTTAACCAATCAGGGAGATTTAACCGGACAGACAGCGGAACTGGCCTTGGAGAACGCGGGAATTACTGTTAATAAAAATACTGTGCCGAATGAAAAACGCTCGCCATTTGTCACAAGTGGATTGCGTATCGGAACACCGGCTTTGACCAGTCGAGGAATGAAAGAGACCGAGATGGAGCAAGTGGCTGATTGGATGTCACAAGTTTTAAAGAAGCCGGAAGATGAAGCTTTACAAAAAGAGATTCGCCAACAAGTGGAGGCTCTTTGTCAAAAATTTCCTCTTTATCAGTCACTCTCATAGTTGGCTTTTTTCCAATTGCGCTAATTGGTTGTTCGACTTTTTCCGGTCCAGGATCTTTACAGGCTGGTTCTCGATTTCTTGCAGCCGACGAGATGGAATCCTCCTTTCGGAACTATGTGGCACCTAATACAGAATTTCAACTCTCGTGGCCTGTGGGAAAGTACCGGCTGACACAAAGGTTTGCCCCTCCTAAAAACCCAAGTCACGACGGTATTGATTTAGCAGGACGTCGTCGTTCAAAAATTAAAGCAGCCCACTCAGGAGTTGTTGTTTATGCAGGCAATCGCTACTCCGGTTATGGGAAAATGGTCATATTGGAGTTCAATCATCAGTGGGCCACACTCTATGCCCATATGGATAAGCTGAATGTTAAAACAGGGGATCTTATCAGTGCTGGCCAGGTTCTTGGACTTATGGGTCGCACGGGACGCGCCTCAGGAGTTCATCTGCATTTCGAACTAATTAAAGACAAACAGCCCATAGACCCCCTTCCCTATCTCCCTGGGAATCCTCATTCCAACCGAAGAGTCGCTGACAAAACCCACTAGTTACACACACTCTCTGTCCCGAAGCCGTCGTTTTTAGATTCG
>JAGRAG010000439.1 GCA_020435025.1 Bdellovibrionales bacterium
GACCTGCTCTCCGGAAGCAACAAGCATATCATAGGCTTCACCACGATAAGTCGGGTGGATCTCAGCGGCCATGGCGACCAGTCTGTTTGTTTCCCCAGACATGGCGCTGCTAACCACAATAGGCGACTGTCCTGACTTAATATCAGAAATCACTCGCTCTGCGACCGACTCAATACGATCTAAACTACCGACTGACGTTCCACCGAACTTCTTGACCACGATTTTGGATTGCGCTTTCATAGGAGCCTAACTTACACGATGGAGACCCCTGTGAAAAGTTTTATGTTTGGTCAAAGCTCGTTAGGGCTTCCGATTTTAGGTTATCAATTTGGAAATGCCGGCCCTCGCGTGCTTATCTTGGGTGGCGTCCACGGCAATGAGTGGGAAGGTATTGTCGCTGCTCAAGGCCTATTAAAGCGTTTTTTTGAATCCTTTACTTACTCATTGGACCTAACAATAGTCCCGGTCTTCAACCCCGATGGCGCAATGCATGGTCAGAGGAAGAACGCTAATGGTGTGGATCTGAATCGTAATTTGCCCACAAACGATTGGACGGCCGAGGTCGCAAAAGAAGATTACTATCCGGGAATAGAGCCGAATAGTGAACCAGAAAACCAAGCCCTCACCCGTTGGGTTCAAGAAAAAAAACCACAATTGGTGATCAGTTTGCACTCATGGAACCCCCTACTAAATGTCAATGGCGGCTGTAAACCCGAAGCTGAAGTCATTGCCAGCCTCACTCGCTACAAAATCGAAGAATCGATTGGGTACCCAACACCGGGTTGTTTAGGAACCTACTGTGGGCTGGAAAGAGACATGCCGACTTTGACCTACGAGCTTCAAAGGGATATGAAGCCTAAAGAAATATTAAATCAGCATGTTCCAGCTATATTAGAGGCCTTAAAGGTCACAGAAGAAAGATTTTAAAAGGAGTCCTCGTGTCTGAAGATATACATACATTAAAGTCTAAAATTGAAGCTCTTTGGGAACAATCCCAGTCTATGAATACTTTAGACTCTCTCTCCCCAGAAAGCCTCCAAGATATCGACAAAGCCATTTTGCTTTTAGATTCTGGGGCCGTAAAAATTTGCCAAAAAAATGAAGGTGATTGGGCGGTCAATCAATGGCTGAAACAAGCGATACTTCTTTATTTTCGAGTCAAAAAAATGAAAACCATGTCCGCAGGTGACATTCAGTTTTTTGATAAGATTCCATTAAAAAAATGGACGGATCGAGATGGAGTTCGCGTTGTTCCTCATGCCGTTGTTCGAAGAGGGGCACATGTGGCTCCTGGAGCCGTTTTAATGCCTTCATATGTCAATATCGGTGCCTTTGTTGGGTCGGGATCTATGGTAGACACTTGGGCCACAGTAGGTTCTTGTGCTCAGATTGGCCAAAACGTTCATTTATCCGGTGGAGTAGGCATTGGAGGTGTTCTTGAACCTTTACAGGCAAATCCCGTTATTATTGAAGATAATGCCTTTATTGGCAGTCGATGTATCGTCGTAGAAGGCGCGATCATTGAAGAGGGCGCCGTATTAGGAGCGGGAGTCACTATTACAGCGAGTACCCCCATCATTGATGTGACCAAGTCAAACGAAGATATCTATAAGGGTCGTGTTCCCAAAAACTCCGTTGTGATTCCTGGTACTCGCAACAAGGTTTTTCCGGCAGGAGAGTTCGGAGTCCCTTGTGCTTTAATTATCGG
>JAGRAG010000440.1 GCA_020435025.1 Bdellovibrionales bacterium
GCGAACTTGAAAGAGCCTTTATAATGCTTCCGAATAATCTTTGCTAAATCTGAAGTTTGAGTTTTTCTAACGGCCTTCCGAGTTCCGCCAATCCCATTGTTGTACGCAGTCACTGCGAGGGGCCAGGACTTTAAAGAACGGTAGTTAAACCTTAACAGTTTCGAAGCGATGGATGTTGCTTTGTAAGGAGAGTTTCGCTCATCAATGTATCTTCCTACGATCCCGTAGGAACTGCCAATTCGTGGCATAATCTGCCAAATGCCACTGGCTCCTACCGAACTTTCTGCTCGAACATTGAAAGAGCTTTCTACAAAAGGAATCCTCGTTAGTTCCTTTGGAAGGTTTTGAGCTTGAAACTCTTCTTCCATAAATGGAAGAAATTGATGGCTATGCTCTAAACCTTGTACGTAAAAGTCCCTTTGGCCAAGTTGTGAACGCACATGCTGAGATGCAAATTTAAAGACATTTTGGCGCTTCCCTCGCACCCATTTCAAGCGGTCAAAGAGTTGTTTTTCAAGAGGCGAAAGCTTTTTATAACTTCGACGACGACTGAGCTTTTGTAGGGTTTTACGAATGCTTTTGCGTTCCTGAGCTACGAGTTTGCGAATTCGGTGATACTTAGTCCACTTATGAAGTGAGCTTTTCTCGATTTCCTCGGTATTGATCACTTTAAATACAATCCATGGATACCGAGAATGGTGGATAACATGGTCCGAAGACCCATATTTCGTGTAAACATTAAACCAAAAATGAACTCTGGGCTTCAGTCCCTCAGAAATATCAAACTCACGGCTCACTCGGTTTTCAGGATCAGAAAGTGCCTCAAGACGATCAAACTCTTTAACCGCTTTAAGTTGAAATGAGGAGATCTGTTCCTCAGATATATCGGGTTCGTTTGCAATTGGTGTAGCGCAGCCACCAACAATAAACAAAATGAGTAGTGAAAAGGTATAAACAGCTGTCTTTAACATGCCCTACCCAAAAGCAAGGCTGGTGCCAGAAAGAGGTCAACTCACAAGAAAAAATGGCGCATTTCCAATGTTTTAAGAGACATAAATTAGGGATCTTCCAAACGGGATGAAAAAAGTGTCGGTCAGTGCCACTTTTTGGCTCTATTCGAGCAGACAGGGATGGCCTGCCCAGTAAAATTTTACTATGATATTTAAGCCAAATAGAAATGGTGGAGTAAAATGGCGAGAATACCTAATTTCAAAGAGGCAACCTATACTGCTGTGATAAGCGACCTCCACCTTTGTGAGGCAGAAGAGGTTCATCCCAAATTTCCCTACTGGAAGAAGTATAAAACGCGGCAATTTTTTTTCGATGAAGAGTTTGCACTTTTTTTAGAACACATTGAAAGTAAATCCAGCCCAGAGAAGGTGGAACTCGTATTAAATGGGGATATCTTTGATTTCGACAGCGTGACATCCATTCCGGAAATGCCACCATATCGAATTTCCTGGCTGGAGAAAAAAAGAGGACTTTCACCTCAAAAAGAAAAGTCAGAATTTAAAATTAAAAGAATCCTTGATCACCATGGAATTTGGGTCAACGCTTTGCGGAACTTTGCATTCAAGGGGCATAGAATTATATTTATTATTGGTAACCATGATTTGGAACTGCACTTTCCTTCCGTGCAAAAGATAGTCTTAGAGGCTCTGGACTTACCAGAGGACCTTCAACAAAATGTTCGTTTTAATGAATGGTTTTACATTAGTAATAAAGACACTCTGATTGAACATGGTAATCAGTACGACCCTTACTGTCTTATTCAAGATCCAGTAAACCCATTTATACAAAGGTTCAATCGAGTGGAAGTAAGAGTTCCGTTTGGTAATTTGGCCACTCGATATTTAATTAATGGGATGGGCTTTTTTAATCCTCATGTGAATTCCAATTTTATAATGTCTGCAAAAGAGTACACTCAATTCTTTTTTAAGTACATGCTGCTGGCTCAGCCGCTATTGATGTGGGATTGGTTGTGGGGGGCATCGGTCACTTTATTTCAGGCTTTTATGGATCGATTGATTCCGTCCATTAAAGATCCACTAACGATTGAAGACCGAGTTGAAACGATCGCAAAAAAAGCTAACGCAACCTCTAGAATGGTTAGAGAATTGAAAGAACATTTTGAAGCTCCGGCGGCGAGTTACCCGATGATCATTGCTAGAGAGCTCTGGTTGGACCGAGCATTTATTGTAACGATTGCTTTTTTTATCATCTTTCAGGTTATGCTCGTAATTAATACCGTTTATTCTCTTTCTTTTTTTTGGATGTTTATTCCTTTGTTTTTGTTTCTTCCGTTTTTCTTTTTCTATTCCAGCTCTGTTCATTCTGATGTGACGGAATTTCAAGAACCTAAAGAAATGACTTTAAAGATTGTAGGCTTGATCACTAAGGTGAGTCGCATAGTTTATGGACACACACATCAACCACGCCATGAAAGCATAGGTGCTATGGAATATTTAAATTGTGGAACCTGGTCGCCAGCATTTCGTGATGTAGAATGTGAGCGGCCATTTGGCGCAAAGACTTTTGTGTGGATTGAACCAGCCAAATCTGGAGAACGCGCAGCAGCAGTTTTGGAGTTTTCCAATGGTAAAGAAACAAAAGCTTTTGTTTAAAGTTATTAAGCTATTGTAATAATACATGAAAATAAAAACACTTTCGTTGTAGATGGAATATCACTTCTAAAAAAATCAGCAAAAATATTAGGCATTTCTGGCGGGGTGAGAGTGGCCATTTGCTGAAAGGACCTACAATGTTAGTTGCTAGGGACTAAAAATTGGGCGAAGTGGCAAATAATGCGGAGCCGCAGTTGATCAGAGGTATTTGGCAACGACAAAAGAGTTCGATTAGAATTTCAAACTGTGAATGCCCGCGATTGAGTGTATTCGTTTGGGACGTAATGAATTTGGAGGTTTTAAAAGGCAGATGTATTAGTGGTAACAAGCAAAGTAAAGAAGTTCATAAAAGACAATGGTGGCTGTAATACATCTGCAGAAACCGTTGAAGTCCTTTCAAAAGCTGTTGAGGAGCTTTGTCGTCGTGGCTTTGATAGCGCGAAAGCTGATGGAC
>JAGRAG010000441.1 GCA_020435025.1 Bdellovibrionales bacterium
AAATCTTTGCGAAGAAATAACGCAGTATGGACTGGAAAAAGTGTCAGGCACCTTTTTACCTTTTTATTTGTAAATAAAGGCGCTGCCGTCGAAGCACTTTCGCAAGTCTTCCCTCGTTTTTTGAAATTTTTGAGATTGAAGTTCTTTGGGGGAGAGTGATTTTTTGTAGATTTCTATTTTATCTTCAATGACCGATCCATCAGAATTGCTGATGGGAAAGGTTCTCTTGGCGTGAAACCATGGGGTTTTTATATCGCAGTTAAAAGTGGAAAGATCGCCTTGAAACTTTACATGTGAAAGCCAGTACTTAAATTCAAAGCCTCCAACTTGTAAGCCAATACCTGAAAAACGATCTTTGGTAGATACGAAAAAAGGGAGTAGGGGACGGGGAGTTGGAGGTTGGTAAAGAAAGCCATAGGGTGTTCGGATCGGCACAGGGATCTGAGTGAATGAGAGATCAAAAGATAGATCTGTGAGAATAGGCCCTTTAGGATGAATGGGACCTGAAATGGTTTTTGAATCCTCCATGAACCTTCGATCTCCGTAGATATCGGTTAGAGCTTTGGAAGGGTCGTTGGCGTACTCCATCATCCACTCGGTGTGTCGTTTAGCGTGATAGCCTTGTAGTTGAATTTTTAAATGTCCGGGAACTTTTAAATCTCTTAGATTGTATTTGTGTTCTACCAAAGTCTTTCCTTGGTGGGCATTTTGTGAGGGTGTCACGACAGGCATTTGAGAGGTGTGATTTAAAATAAGTGCCGGTCGATCATCGATGTCAGAAAAAATGATATGAGATGCGACGATTAAATTTGTCGGATCAATAAAATGAGTTCTACCGTCTAGTTGTACGGCGGCAATCACATGGTTGAATGAGGAGATGCCTTCGACTCGAAGATGCGCGTACTGGTTATTGTAGTTTCGGTAGATCAGAGCCGGAAAAGCTTCGTATCCAAGATTTCTTAAGAGGGCGACAAGTCCTGTTGCGTAGTCTTTGCAGTCTCCATAACCAGATTTAGCGACTTCTGCGAGGGGCCGTGGAAGATATTTTCCTTCGACGCTTCTCCAATCTCCTAGGTATTTTATGTTCTTCTGAAGCGCTGCTATGATGCGATTGATTTGGTGAAAAGAAGGTTGGTCTTTAGCTTCATCTTGAATGATTTTTTGGTAGAGTTCTGGCAAAGGTTGATTGTAGGCAGCCGAGTAGTCTTTGGAGTATTGACGACTCATTTTTCGAAAGGAATCAGGAGAAGTGAACGAGACACAGGATTCTGGAAAGTTATAGAGAAAATCATAGTCTTCTCTTCGAAGGGCACGGAAGTAAGGCTTTCTCAGCTTTGAGACGATAACGGTTTGACCGTTACTTTTCTTTTTCATAATTTTAAAGGCTTTTCTAGGATCTAGGGATGGATCCACTTGCAATGGCAACTGTGAGCGAATTTCCAATTCCGCTTTTTTATATTCGGCTTGTTGGGACAGGCACTGAGTGTAAGAAAATAGTCCTTTGAAAACGGGTTTCGACGTCATCTTTACTTTCATTTCAATCACAGATCCAATTTTGAGGCGACGAAAGGTGATGCGGGCCACACTGTTGTCATCAAAAGCGGTTCCTCCTGTATCTGTTTCTTTGATTTCGACATCAGTTATTGGAATTTTCTTTTCGTTATTTGTTATGGAAGCCTCGAGCAGTTCGAATGTCTGATAGGATTTCGAAAAACGAAAAGGAACACGTAAATAGTGAGAGCGAGCACTTTCCGTCAAGATTTTAATTTTCCGGTAGCCAATCAGTGTCCACCCACCTGAAGCATCGATATCGATGCGATCCCTATGGTCTAGTACAATCTCTTGCGCTTCTTTCACATCGGCCCATTTGCCTTGAGCTACAAACGCCGTATTTAAAACCAGAAGAGATAAGAGATAGAGAGTCCAATTTTGATTCACAGTAAGATTCCTTAAAAGGTCGTAGTTTGAAATCGTTCAATACAAAGCTTTACTATAAAAAATGGAGAGAAGAATTGCTAACTGCAGGAAAATTTTTTGTAAAAAAGGGGACTGACACTTTTTCCAGTCCATACTGCGTTATTTCTCCGCAAAGTTTTCACAGTGGGTTCCTTAGCGCA
>JAGRAG010000442.1 GCA_020435025.1 Bdellovibrionales bacterium
GCCGCCCTTCCATTTTGCCTTCGCGCCCTTCTGAGCGAGACACTGAAAGCTCTCTGAAAGAAAAGCCGGAAACCAAGACAGCGCTCGATCCCGCTGTTACAGTGACTTGACCATCTTCACCCTCAGCATAGCGAATGTTGATACGCTCACTTAAATTTTTAAGTAAAACATCACGACGGTCTCTTTCATCATTGGCTGGAACACCATTAAGTTCCACGACTTGAACCTTTTCATTGAGCTGAGCAATCTCTCTAGTGATTTCATTAATCTCCATCACTTTAGAGCTGATCTGCTGGTCCATATCTCCTTGAATACTCTCCAATTGACTTTGCACTCGGTGAAAATCTTGCGCTAGAAAGTCTGCTGACTCCTTAACAAGTGTTCGAGCAGAAACACTCTCTGGATTATTAGAAAGTTCACGGAACGAGTTGAAAAACTCTCCCATAAATTTATTTAGGCCTTTATTGATCTGTTCATTATAAACTTCTTCAACGCGACTCATTCCGTATTGCTTAGACTCTAAGTATCCTAACTTGCCGCCTTCTTTCTCCAACTGCTTTTCTAAATGGGGATTATTTGTACGAGTGACCTGGGTGGCTCGAGCGCCCATTCCAATTCGCAACTTGCCCGAGCCCACTGGGACATTGCTCTGTACTTCAACACGCTGTCGGGAGTAACCTTCTGTGCCTTTATTGGCGATATTATGGGCTGTTGTTTGCAAGCTGGTTTGGCTGTTCATCATTGAACGCTTGCCCACATCCATCATGGCCCAAATCTTAGACATCTTGTCCCTACTTTCTAAAAACTCCATCCGTGGAGTTTGAAATTTATTTTAAACTTGGCGGCTCACTAACTGACCCGATTGTGCTTTGGAGTCCGTCACTTCCCCTTTCTTTTGGTAAGTTTTGTTCTCTACAAGTGAGTCCTTTATAGCCCTCATAGCTCCATTTATATTTGTAAGAGCGGAGCTCACTAAAATCTCATTTTCCGCATTGATCTTTTTCACTCTCTCTAATAACAACTTTAAAACGGAGTGAAGATTTCTAAGTTTCTCTCCTTTATCTCCAGAAAAGTGAATAGCAAAGTCCTGAAGACGAATTCCTTCCGGTGAGAGCCCTTCTAATAAAGCCAAATCATGAGCATCACTTTGCCTTTGCGCTTCTTTAGAACGAATCTTTAAAAGAAGCTCCTCTTTGGTTCTATTGTTTTCATTTAACAAATCCAAATCAGCCGAAACAAGAATCTCTTTTTCTTTTCGTACAACCTGTAACAGGGCTCGATAGTACTTGATCAACTCTTTGATAGAACTAACTAGTTTTATGTATCTTTCTTCATTCTGATTATCAGACATTTTCATTCTCGATCATTAAAAAGTCGATAAGTGCTCATCAACAAGTCGATCGGCAATAGCTGAAGCATCCGTTTTATACTCTCCAGCATCAATCAACTTTTGCAAACGCGCCACCTTAGCCTCATCAATCGAGCTATCACTCGCAATCTCTTTTGCTTTTTGCATAGCTTGTGCTCTACTAGAAAGATCTACCTTCGCAGACGATCCGAGTTCACCTTTTGAAACTTTATCTGAATCTCCACCAATGTCTTTTCCAAGTCCTTTGGTTTTGGATTGATGAATTCCCAAGTTCTGCGAAACGTTCTTACTATCTACTTTCATGGCTCCTCCTCTGGTAAAGCCAAATATAGTGTATCATAAAGAGACATTGTCCCCAAACAAGGACTGCGCGAAATCCAGTTCTGCAGCCCAAAATCCAGCATTCCTAGCCAAAAGAACCCCGGGTTTGACTCACTTTCCAAGCCAACGCCTGTGATGAGTCCGTAATATCACCTAACTTTTGACCAGCTTCCACCCAATCACCCTCTTTGACAGATGATCGTCCCTGAAACGATAACAATGAAAAAAGGTCTTTGTCATGTTGAATTCTTAAAACCTGCTCGCCAGAAGCTAGGTGAGCGAACTGTCGAATTTGCCCGCTCCATGGAGCGGTAACTTTAGGGGTGTTCTCCCCTAGGGATCGCGGTGGCTTTAGTAAGAAACTCACTTCTCCCTCCGAATTTTGCTCTTCAGAGGGGGCCGGCATCTTATGTAGATCGTCTGTAGTTTTATCTACCTTCAAAGTGGTTCCCTTGTCTAATGGTAAAGGACCTTGAGGAGCAGGAACATAGCCTCGAGTCATTCCCATCACTCGTTCTTTTAACTGTTGATAGATAATGTCTGCAAGCCCGATTCCACCTTTACCCGCCCACTGATCAATGTAATGGTGATCTAATTTCTCTTGGAAAATTTTTTCCGCCATTCCTTCTTTGATGAATTCACTTTTGTGTATTGTGCCTTTCATAGCCTTATGCATCTCCCTAAGAAATTGGGTTTCATAAAGTTTCGCAACGTCTCTCATCTTCTGATCATAATTCTGAGATATCTGTGAGCCTGTGGTGATAGGAGGTCGATGTGTTGAAATAGGTTGATTCAGTTTAATAGGACCGCTCACGAACGGCCTCTCTAATTAACATGGAATTGAAAAGATAAAAAAATGAGGGAAGTTGAGTCAGAAACAATCGCACATCCTGTGCTTTGTTCATAAGCAAAATTCGTAGTTCGTCAATCCTTGACAGATACTGATTTTTTGCCCTTGTCTCCTGCAAGAAACATGATTCTCTTGAACACCATCCTTGGTTAACTCGCTCTAACTCAGCCTTCCCCCCGAACCAACACGTCCATGTGCTGGCAAATTCAGTTTTTAAAATTAAGCTCCTCGTTTCAAATGACATCAGAGAATTTCCAATTCGGCTTGCAAAGCCCCTGACGCCTTTATAGCTTGTAAAATAGTGATGAGGTCTTTTGGCTTTACTCCCATTCGATTCATCCCCTTAACGATATCCCCAACTTGGACGGACTCTTCTAGGATCATAATTCGATCACCTTCACCCTTTCCTTTTTTACCTGCTCCTCCCACTTGTATCGATAAGTCACCATGACTGATCGCTACTTTCGAAATTCTCACTCCACTGCCCACAATCACTGTGCCCGTTTTTTCATTCACTACCACGCGGGCTCTTGTATCTGGTTCCACATCGATCGACTCAATCAAAGCAAGAAGTTCCACGCCCTTCCCTTTAAATGAATCTGGGGCTACAATGTCAACCGTTCCTCCATCTAGCGCCGTTGCATACTTTCCAGCTAATTCCATATTCACTGTTTTTGCGACGCGAGCAGCAGTTGTAAAGTCCGGATTGTGTAAAGTTAATCGAAACATCTTCCGATCCGAGAACTCACCACCTACGTCCTTTTCAATAATACCACCATTCGGGAGCCGTGCCACGGTCTCATGTACTCCAGTCTGGCTATACCCTACCAAAACTGGTCCTTGTGCTACCACATATGTTTGTTGGTCTGCCGCTCTTAAAGGAGTTTGAACTAATGTTCCTCCCTTTAAACTTGATGCGTCTCCTAAAGCATTAACAGTTATATCTACTTTATTTCCAGAACGAGCAAACGGAGGCAACGTGGCCGTAACCAATACGGCCGCCACATTTTGCGAAGCCACATCTTTACTGCCCAACTTCATTCCCAATTTATCCAACATCCGAGCCACACTTTTGTTTGTGAACTCTGCCTTACTATCTCCCGTACCACTGAGCCCAACTACCAGTCCATATCCAACCAACTGATTGCCGCGAACACCTCTCACGTTGGCAATATCTTTTAAACGAGCAGCGTTTGAATGCAAAGCTACTGCAAACGCAATGATGATAATTTGAACAACGATAAACATTTTCATAAGCTACTCGACCTTTTTCTTACGCTAACAATATCAAATTTTGAATCTATTAATTTTGAAGCATCGATTCCATCTTCTGAAAAGTCTTCCGCTCGAACAACACCGGTGACGATGGCTTTGTACTCTCGATTCCCTATCAAGAAAGGCTGACTTCCTTTGATCCGATAGTTTCCATCGACCAACCTTTCAACAATTCTTGTAGGTACACTTCGCACAGCAAACTTATTTTCTTCGACATTGTTTGGCTCAGTTGGGCCTTTAGGAGTCGCTGGTTTCTTAACTTTAGGTTTAGCATTCTTAGCTGTGTCCTTCTTTTCTGTTTCTGCAGCCACCCTACGATTTCGCCGCAATTGAGCCTCTTTCAGTCGATCAAGCAACTTTTTAATCACACCCACTTTGGACTCTAACTGTTGTTTGGGATCACCAACAATTCTTACAGAAATGGAGTCTCCAATCATACGAATGATGTTTTGAGAAAACAGATAGGCCCCTTGACCTTCCATAACCCATAGGGAACCTTCGTGATCCGTCAGATTGGATTCCTGTTTGAGTTTTTCTTTTGTCATGCGCTTGTAGTTTCTTACTGGTCCGGAATGCATTTTGGGCGTATTATTAAAACTCTGTTGATAGCTCTGTGCCTTCATGGACATGGGAGCAGTTTCTTGCGGCGCAGGCTTGCCATTTAGAAAGGCTTTAAACTTTTTGCCAAAATTGGCACACCCAGATGTGGTCACCAAAATGACAAACAACGAGATTATTTG